>NZ_CAHJXM010000001.1:1417500-1717500 GCF_903645295.1 Bacillus sp. Marseille-Q1617 | reverse complement strand
TCGTCTTCAAACACAACAAAACGATCTCCTGCCTGAGGTACATCATTCAGACCAGTGATTTCGACTGGTGTAGATGGACCCACTTCTTTCACACGGCGGCCCAGGTCATTTACCATAGCACGTACACGACCAAATGTGTTTCCTACTACAATCGGATCTCCGACTTTAAGCGAACCATTTTGCACCAATAAGGTAGCTACAGATCCGCGTCCTTTATCCAATTGAGCCTCGATGACTGTACCAAGTGCAAGTCGACCTGGATTTGCTTTCAGCTCTTCTACTTCACTTACAAGGACAATCATCTCAAGAAGGTTATCGATACCTTCCCCTGATAGTGCTGATAGCGGAACAAAGATTGTGTCTCCGCCCCAAGCTTCAGGTACCAGTTCATATTCTGTCAGTTCCTGCATGACACGGTCAGGGTTAGCTGCTTCCTTGTCCATTTTATTCACAGCAATGATGATTGGCACTTCGGCAGCCTTTGCGTGGTTGATCGCTTCCACAGTCTGCGGCATGACACCATCATCAGCAGCAACGACAATGATGGCGATATCCGTAACTTGAGCACCGCGGGCACGCATTGTAGTGAATGCAGCATGTCCAGGAGTATCAAGGAAAGTGATTTTCTTACCTTCCACTTCAACTTGATAAGCACCGATATGCTGTGTAATCCCGCCTGCTTCGCCTGCAGTTACCTTCGTATTACGGATTGAATCCAGTAATGTTGTTTTACCATGATCGACGTGACCCATGATGGTTACAACTGAAGGACGTTCCTTCAATTGATCTTGAGCATCTTCAGTGAAGTACACACTGAGATCCGTCGTATCAATTTTGATCTCTTCTTCAACCTCAACGCCGTACTCACCGGCAATCAATTCGATTGAATCTTTATCAAGTTCCTGATTGATTGTTGCCATAACGCCCAGCATAAAGAGTTTCTTGATGATTTCAGAAGGTTCTTTATGAAGTTTCTTTGCAAGTTCAGCTACCGACAATGATTCAGAGAAAGTGATCTTCGAAGGCAGCTCCTTCTTCTTGGCAGGCTGCTGTTGCTGTGGAGCCTGCTTGAAGTTTTTATTAGGCTTATTGTTTCTATTATTTTTATTTTTCTTGTTGTTATGATTATTATTATTGAAAACTTTTTTCTCCTTTGTCTGTGACTGCTGATCATGTTTTTTCCCTTCACGATTCTTAGGAGCAGATTTCACCTTGTCCTTGTTTGGGGAATTTTCTTCTCTGGCAGTGTTTTGTTTCTGACTGGAATTTTTTTGAGCCGGCTTATTTCCCTGCTCTTTAGACTTTGAATTACCGGAAAACATCGAATCTAATTTTTTCACCGTGTCGTCTTCTATTGTTGCCATATGATTTGATACCTCAATATTCAATTGCTTTAATTTAGAAATAACATCTTTGCTTGAAACATTATATTTTTTTGCATATTCATAAACACGCATCTTGCTCATATGTTCACCCCCATTGAGATTCAATCGAGCATTTCAGATAATTTATCGGCAAACCCTTTATCGGATAAGGCTACGACCACCCTGGCTTCTTTTCCTATAGAGTTGCCAAGGATATATCTGTCTTCCACCAACCTGACCGGCACGTGATAAGACTTGCATTTATCTGTGACCTTCTTATGAGTGTTTTCGGAGGCATCCTTGGAAAGCAGCACTAGTTTTGCCCGTCCGCTCCGCACTTCCTTAATCACCAATTCTTCACCTGAAATAATCTTACGTGCCCGATTTGCCAACCCTAAAAGTGACATCCAACGATCTTGTTTCATACGCTAAACGTTACTCCTTCTCTACAAGACTTATCAATTCTTCATAGATAGAATCATCTATCTTAGCTTGTAATTGATTGGCTAAAGTATTTTTCTTTTTTGCTTGTAAAATGACATCTTTATCCTTAGAAAGGTAAGCACCTCGTCCTGATTTCTTGCCTGTGGGATCGATTGATACTTCTCCTTCTTTTGAACGGACAATCCGAATCATTTCTTTCTTTGGTTTCATTTCTCCAGTTGCTACACATTTGCGCAATGGAATCTTTTTGCTGCTCATGATTTTCACCTCTTAATCTTGATCATCGAAATCAATATTCAAAGGTTCGTTATCATACTCTTCTTCTTCATCTTGAGGAAGGAATGCTTCTTCACGAGGATAGAGCCCAAGTTCCCGTGCATCTGTTTCACTCTTGATATCAATCTTCCAGTTTGTCAATTTAGCTGCGAGACGCGCATTTTGCCCTCGTTTACCAATTGCAAGTGATAGTTGATAATCAGGCACGACCACTCTGGTTGCTTTATCATCTTCATTCACTTGAACATCCAGCACTTTTGATGGGCTTAGTGCGTTTGCGACGAATGTAACCGGATCTTCCGACCACTGTACAATATCAATCTTCTCGCCTTTTAACTCATTGACTATCGCTTGTACACGTGCTCCCTTTGTCCCTACACAAGCTCCAACCGGGTCGACTTCGGAGTTTTCAGCGTGGACTGAAATCTTTGAACGGTCGCCGGCTTCTCGGGCTACCGATTTGATTTCAACCGTTCCGTCAAAAATTTCAGGAACCTCAATCTCGAATAGTCTTTTTAATAAGCCTGGATGAGTACGGGAAACAAAGATTTGAGGACCTTTTGTCGTTTTTTCGACTTTTGTAATAAATACTTTGATCCGGTCATGAGGTTTATACGTTTCATTAGGCATTTGTTCACTCACAGGAAGGAGCGCTTCAATCTTGCCCAATGCTACATATATGAATCGATTGTCTTGGCGCTGCACGATTCCTGTCATGATATCTTCTTCGCGATCGACGAATTCAGAGTAAATGATCCCCCGCTCCGCTTCTCTGACACGTTGTGTCACAACTTGCTTGGCTGTTTGAGCAGCAATCCGTCCGAAGTCTTTAGGTGTAACCTCTAATTCCACAACATCGCCGACTTCATAGCTTGGATTGATTTCCCCGGCATCTTCGACTGAAATTTCAAGACGGGAATCAAATACTTCATCAACAACTTCTTTACGGGCAAATACCCGCATAGTCCCGGTTTCAAGATTAAGGTCTACACGGACATTTTGTGCTTGATTAAAGTTTCTCTTGTAAGCCGAAACCAAAGCTGCTTCAATTGCTTCAATAATCACATCTCTGGCGATGCCTTTTTCTTTCTCTAAAACAGTTAGAGCATCTAATAACTGAGTGCTCATGGTGGTGTCATCCCCCTTTATTATACGGTTGGTATCCTTTTAGAACGTTACGGCTAATCTTGCGATCGCCACTTTATCAGCAGGAATTTCAACCTTCTTTTTTCGAGTTTTGATTGTTACTTCAAGCTCAATTGTCTCTGAAGAATGGGAAAGTAAAATTCCTTCAAATGCCTTCTCCCCATTAATCGGTTCATACGTTTTCACGTATACATTCTTACCGATTGATTTCTGAAAGTCCCTTTCATTTTTCAAAGGACGTTCTGCACCTGGTGAAGAGACTTCCAGGAAATAATTGTGAGGAATCGGATCGATTTCATCCAGCTTCTCACTCAATCGCTCGCTGACTATTCCGCATTCTTCAATGTCGACACCTGAATCCTTATCGATGAATACACGAAGGAACCAATTAGATCCTTCTTTTACGTATTCCATGTCAATTAGTTCTAATGACATGTCATCTAAGATAGGTGTGACAAGTTCTTCTACTAGTGTAATAATTTTGCTCATACTTACCTCCTGGTCTATATGAAAATCTTGCACCAAGACTAGAAATAATCGTTAAAAATCTCCATGTAATAACGAAAGAGTGGGGTGCGACCCCACTCTTCTGCTTTAGAGCTATCTTTAGTATTTCCAATAAAAATATACCATAATCCACATTTTTATGCAAACAATTCCCATGAGACAGGGCTAGAAGAGGGATAATTGATTTTTATCCGGCAAGCTTTCCAGACATCCATGATTATCAAGATACTCAATAATCGTCTTCGATACACGTCCCCTTTGCTGAAGATCCTCTTTTGAAAGGAACTCGCCATCCTCACGGGCTTTGACGATATTGATCGCCGCGTTTGTGCCAAGACCCGGAATGGAGTTGAAAGGAGGAATTAAAGAATCTCCGTCAATGATGAACTCCGAAGCGTGGGAACGGTAAAGATCGACCTTTTGGAATTTATAGCCCCTTTCACACATTTCGAGAGCAAGCTCCAGTACAGTAAGAGTATTTTTTTCCTTAGGTGAAGCATCGAGACCCTTGCTGTTGATTTCCTCGATCTTTGCGCGTACAGCCTGGGAACCCCTTACCATGGCTTCAATATCAAAATCCTCTGCCCTTACTGTAAAGTAAGCAGCATAATATAGGAGAGCATGATGCACTTTGAAATAAGCAATTCTGACTGCCATAAGAACATATGCTGCAGCATGGGCTTTCGGGAACATGTATTTTATTTTCAAGCAGGAATCGATATACCAGTCAGGTACTCCGTTGTTCTTCATTTCATCTACCCATTCATCCTGAAGACCCTTCCCCTTACGTACGAATTCCATGATCTTAAACGCAAGGGACGGTTCTAGTCCCTGATAGATAAGATAAACCATGATATCATCACGACAGCCGATTACTTCACTGAGATTACATATGTTGTTGTGAATCAGCTCTTGTGCGTTTCCAAGCCACACGTCCGTTCCATGTGAAAGACCGGAAATTTGTACAAGCTCTGAGAAGGTTGTCGGCTTTGTATCTTCAAGCATTTGACGAACAAAGCGAGTACCGAATTCAGGAATTCCGAGCGTCCCCGTTTTACACATTATTTGTTCCTCAGTTACTCCCAGTGACTCTGTTCCACTGAATATCTTCATTACTTCAGGGTCGTCTGTCGGAATCGTTTTCGGATCGATTCCGGATAAATCCTGAAGCATCCGGATAACAGTCGGATCGTCGTGACCGAGTATATCAAGCTTTAACAAGTTATCATGAATTGAATGGAAATCAAAGTGTGTTGTTCTCCATTCTGAATTCTTGTCATCTGCAGGAAATTGAATCGGTGAAAAATCAAATATATCCATATAATCCGGAACAACGATGATACCACCTGGATGCTGACCGGTTGTACGTTTGACGCCGGTACAGCCGCTGACCAGTCTATCGATTTCCGCTCCCCTGATTTGGAGTGCATTATCATTCGCATATCCCTTTACATACCCATAGGCTGTTTTTTCTGCAACTGTACCAATCGTTCCTGCCCGGTATACATTATCTTCACCAAACAGGACTTTCGTGTAGTTATGTGCCTTAGGCTGGTATTCACCAGAAAAGTTCAAATCGATATCGGGAACTTTATCCCCCTTAAAACCAAGGAAGGTTTCGAAAGGAATGTCATGCCCATCTTTTTTATATGCGTGTCCGCAATCAGGACAGTCTTTATCCGGAAGATCAAAGCCTGAGCCGACAGACCCGTCATCAAAGAACTCTGACTTCTTGCATGCAGGACAAACATAATGCGGCGGCAGTGGATTCACTTCGGTTATTTCAGTCATTGTCGCTACGAAGGAAGACCCTACCGATCCACGCGAACCTACAAGATAACCATCATCGAGAGATTTTTTTACGAGTTTATGAGAAATCAAGTAAATCACGGCAAACCCATGACCGATGATACTCTTTAGTTCCTTTTCAAGCCTTGCTTCAACGATTTCAGGAAGTTCCTCCCCGTAAATGCTCTTTGCCATTGCATAGCTCATCCGGCGCATTTCTTCGTCGGCACCTTCGATCTTAGGTGTGTACAAATCATCCTTGATCGGCTTGATCACTTCAACCATATCAGCAATCTTGTTGGAATTCTCGACGACAATTTCTTTCGCTTTATCCTTACCTAAGAAAGAAAAACAATCGAGCATCTCATTCGTCGTCCTGAAATGCACGTCAGGGAGTGTATGACGGTTTAAAGGATTGGCACCGCCCTGTGACCCGACAAGGATCTGCCGGTAGATTTTATCCGTTTCGTTTAAGTAATGGACATTCCCTGTTGCTACAACTGGCTTGTTGATCTTTTCACCGAGCTCCACGATGTTCTTAATGATATCTTCCAGGTTCTTTTGACTCTGCACAAGGTCAAGCTCGATCAAATGCTGATAGATTTCTTTGGGATGAACTTCTAAATAATCATAGAAATGAGCTGTCTCCTCCACTTCCGCTATCCCTTTTTGCATCATTCCCTCAAAGACTTCACCTTTGTCACATCCTGAACCCACCAAAATACCCTTCCGGTACTTCTGAAGCTGTGACCGGGGAATCCTGGGGACCCTGTAGAAGTAATGCATGTGTGAAATGGATACCAATTTGTACAGGTTCTTAAGCCCTTCCTCATTTTGGGCAATCAGGGTACAGTGATATGGCCTGGAACGTTTATAAGCATCCCCTTTTCCCATATAATCGTTTAATTTATTATGGTTGGTTATGCCTTTTTCAAACGCATCTTTCAGCATCTTTAAAAGAAGATACCCGGTAGCTTCCGCATCATAGATTGCGCGGTGATGCTGCGTTAATTCTACATCGAATTTCTTTGCCAGCGTATTCAATCGATGGTTTTTGAATTGCGGATACAACAATCTCGCGAGCTCTAACGTATCGATTACTGGATTAGCCGCTTTCGGAAGTCCCGCCTTTTGATAACCGGCATTCAGGAAGCCCATGTCAAAAGAGGCATTGTGAGCGACCAATACATCGTCCCCCACCCATTTATGGTAATCAAGAAGGACGTCATTTATTTCAGGTGCATTTTGGACCATCTCATCCGTGATACCCGTTAAATCGATTGTAGTGGCAGATAGGGGATGATGCGGATTAGCGAAGGATTCAAATTTATCAATGACCTCGCCATCTTTTATCTTCACGGCTGCAAGCTCGATGATGGTATCATAAACTGCTGAAAGCCCCGTTGTTTCCACATCGAAAACGACATAAACGGCATCTTCCAATGGGCGGTCGGTTTCGTTGTAGCCAATGGGGACCCCATCATCCACCAGGTTTGCTTCAAGCCCATATAAAACCTTTATATCATTTTTCTTACTAGCATTATAAGCTTCCGGGAAGGATTGAGCGACTGCATGATCTGTGATGGCTATCGCTTTATGTCCCCATTTTTTCGCCTGTGCCACAAGGCTTGAGACAGAGCTCACCGCATCCATTTGACTCATTGGGGAATGCATATGGAGCTCTACTCTTTTCTCCTCGGAAGGTGCCGTATCAAGTCGAAGGACAGGTTTAATTTCATTCACATCATTGGCAATCATCACCAAATCTCTGACAAAGGTATCGTTTTGGATACTTCCACGGCAGCGGACCCACATTCCTTTTTTCATGTTATTCATGATGGCAGCATCCTCTTTATCCCTTGAAAACATCTTCACGAGGATCGAACTGGTATAATCAGTCACCTTAAAGGTTAATAGAGTTCGACCGCTTCTCAGCTCCCGTGTCTCACAGTCGAATACATAACCTTCGATTGCAATACGTCTCTCTTCATCATAGATTTCTTCAATCTTTCTGAAGTCTGCGTCATCTTTAATGGAAAGACCGAGCATAAATGGTCCGCTGGGTGCATCGGATGCTTCTTCTTTTTCGGCTTTTTCCATTTCGATGAGGGCCTGCTTAGCCCTCTCCTGGTCTTCTTTCATCTTTTCTTCCAGGAATTTTTCATAATCATTATTTTGTTCCTCTATTTTTGCAACTTCTGCATCAAGAACCAATTTCGGAAAACCAAAATTCTCGAATGCGGAAGAAATGATTTCTCCATATTTACGCTTCAACTGGGTCGCTTCGGTATCGTTCGATGCTTTAACCACAATTTTGTTACCGATTATTTCAGGCTTTTGAGTATTGAGAAGTTTTGAGAGAGGGGGAGAAATCCCCTGAATTTCTTTAACACATTCACTCCAATAATCCAGAATCGCTTGTTCCGTTACTTCCATGTTGAGCACTTTCAAACTGAAGCTTACGTTTGCGATATGTTTAAACGATGTTTGCAGGGCTATCGAAAAGCGGCTCCATACTTTGCAAGGAATCATTTCTTCAAGCGTAAAATGGAAATGCCATTTTCTTTCACTTCGATAGACGGAAAGTTTTTCTATCTCTGCATTGTTGAAATACTTTACGAATGCATCTTCCGTCAGCCCTAATTGCTGCAGTAACAGTTGAAATCTCTCTTTTTTGCCGAGGGACATTTCATCCATTTGTCACTTCCCCCATTTCTATATAATATTTGTTCATTAATAACCGAAGAAAAGGGCTGACGATAAGGATCATTGCTTCCCTATAGGATCAGCCCTTTAATATTAAGAAACTGTTTCAAGTAAACCGGTCAAGGTGGACATCAGCTCATCTTTATGAACTTCAAGCATTTCACCTGTTTTTCTTACTTTTACTTCAACGATTCCTTCAGATGCTTTCTTTCCTACTGTAACCCGGACAGGCAGGCCAATTAAGTCAGAATCAGCAAATTTCACTCCCGGACGTTCAGCACGATCATCCATAAGAACATCATATCGATGTTTTCCAAACTCTTCATAAAGTTCATGTGCCAAAGCCGCTTGATGTTCATCCTTCAGATTGATCGGAATCAGATGCAGATCGTAAGGAGCTAAGTTAGATGGCCATACAAGGCCATTATCATCGTTGAATTGTTCTGCCACTGCTGCTAGTGTACGGGAAACCCCGATTCCATAACACCCCATGATGATTGATTGTGCACGGCCATTTTCGTCAAGGTACGTACTGTTCATTGCATCGGAATATCTTGTTCCAAGTTTGAATACATGGCCGACCTCTATTCCCTTTGCAAAGACGATTGTTCCCTTGCCATCAGGTGAAGGATCTCCCTCTTGAATGAAACGCAGGTCACCGTACTCAGAAACATGAAAGTCACGTTCAGGATTCACATTGATCAGGTGATTCCCTTCCTCATTGGCACCTGCTACTCCGTTGCGAATATATCTTACAGCCTGGTCAGCTACGATCTTCACTTTATCTCCTAACGCACAAGGACCGATCGATCCGAACTCGCAGCCAAGGATTTCTTTGGTTTCTTCAGCAGAAGCCAGTTCTACTAGATTTGCATTCATAAAGTTCTTTACTTTTATATCATTGATTTCGTGATCACCACGGGAAAGGACCAGCACATATTCTTCGTCTACTTTAAATAGCAGGGATTTAATGCAGTTCTCTTTACCTGCATCAAGGAAGGCCGCTACATCTTCTATCGTCTTGACATCCGGAGTAGAAACTTTTTCCACTGCCAGCATTTCTTGATTTGATCGTGAATATGAATCAATAACTTCAGCCATTTCTATATTCGCGGCATAAGTGGATTGATCCGAATAAGCAATCGTATCTTCACCGACCTCGGATAGCACCATGAATTCATGAGTATCTTTTCCGCCCATTGCACCAGAATCGGCAATAACAGCTCTGAAATTCAACCCGCAGCGTGTAAAGATGTTTGTGTAGGCTTGAAATATTTGTTCATAAGTCTCGTCCAGGCTCTCTGGAGAGGAGTGGAAAGAATAGGCGTCTTTCATTACAAATTCCCTGCCTCGCAGCAAACCAAAGCGCGGTCGCTTTTCGTCACGGTACTTTGTTTGGATTTGATAAAGAGTAAGCGGCAGCCGTTTGTATGACTTGATCTCATCTCTTATGATGCTTGTAATCATTTCTTCATGAGTTGCACCCAGTGCAAACTCCCGGTCATGACGGTCATTCATACGCATTAGCTCAGGACCATACGTACCCCATCTTCCGGATTCCTTCCATAATTCAGAAGGCTGGAGAGCAGGCATTAACAGTTCTGCTGCTCCGACCGCGTCCAATTCTTCCCGGACGATATCTTCCACTTTCTTCAAGACCTTTTTTCCTAACGGGAGAAAACTGTAAATCCCGCTTGCGTTTTGTCTAATATAACCCGCACGCAGCAAAAGCTGATGACTTTTGATTTCCGCGTCTGCCGGTGTCTCTCTAAGGGTAGGGATTAAAGTATTACGTTGCTTCATTTATTAGCACCTCAGTTAACAGATAATATTATTTATTTGATAAAAGATATGTAAATCATAAGAAAAGAACGGAGAAACACCCTCCATTCTCTTTTCTATTTTAGCGTAAATGAACAGGCAGTACTACCCTCAGTTTTAGTAGTTTGAGGTAGAAACTGCCTGAACATCCTTCTATAACCTTTTTATGAAACGTACATCTTATAAAAAGAATCGTTGAATATCATTCCAAGTAACGACCAGCATCAGGACCATAAGAAGAGCAAATCCCACAAAATGGACCATCCCTTCCATTTGACGGTCGACAGGCTTTCCGCGAACTGCTTCTATGGCGAAGAAAAGAAGTCTTCCCCCGTCAAGTGCAGGTATTGGAAGTAAATTCATGATACCTAGATTAATGCTCAAGATCGCTGCCCATCTCATCAAGTAAAAGATACCGGATTTGGCTACAACATCTGTTGACTGGTAAATCCCAACCGGTCCTGATAAAGCATCAATGGAGAACTCACCTGATACAAGCTTGCCGAGAAGGACAAAGATCATTTTTGTCCACTCGTAAGTTTGCTCTGCACTATTCGTTACAACCTTCAACGGAGACTTTTCAACCGGGCTGTGAACACCGATGATTCCAATTTCCTTGCCTTCCACTTCTTGCGGCTTAGGTGTGACAGAAATCTCCTGGGTCGCGCCTCCGCGTTCAACAGTGAACATAAGTTCGTCACCGGGATGTTTCTGTATGACTGTAACGATGTCTTCCCAAGTAGATATTTCCTTGCCATCAATACTCTGGACGACATCATTCTTTTGAAGCCCCGATTCTCTGGCTGCCCCATCCTCAGTCAAGTTTCCGAGTACAGGATCATTGGTAGGCACCCCTTGTAATAATCCGACAAGTAAAAAGATAAAGAAAGCCAGAATGAAGTTGAATAGCGGTCCGGCAAAAATGGCCATCGCTCGTTTAGGAAGGGATTTTGAAGCAAACTGGCGATCCCACGGAGCGATCTGTGTTTCAACACCATCTTCAACAAACACCGCTTCCCGCGATATTTCAAATTTCTTCATTACTTCTTCTTCATCCTCTTCATATCCACGAATGTAAAGTCTGTGCTCTAAATCCGCATCTTCGACTTCGATCACACGGATATTCGGATAGCGGTCTTTATTATTGAGGACGATTTTCTTTATCTTTTCATCCTGGTCCAGAATAAGACCTATTCTATGTCCGGCCTTCAATTCGACCATTTCCGGGTCTTCACCGGCCATACGGACGAACCCGCCAAGCGGCAGGAGCCTAATCGTATATGTCGTTTCGTCCTTCTTGAAAGAAAACACT
The DNA here is from genome assembly GCF_903645295.1 of Bacillus sp. Marseille-Q1617. Taxonomy (NCBI): domain Bacteria; kingdom Bacillati; phylum Bacillota; class Bacilli; order Caryophanales; family Bacillaceae; genus Bacillus; species Bacillus sp. Marseille-Q1617. The sequence goes on along the minus strand of NZ_CAHJXM010000001.1, from coordinate 1,706,136 downwards.
TTAGGACCGAAGCCTATCGCAAATTCACGACATAATATCCCCGCACGCTTAGCGAAAATCAAGTGGCCCAGTTCATGGAAAAATACTAATGCGCCAAAAATAACGATAAAGGCAATGACAGTTTGCAAATATAAAACCACCTTTTAATAACCTGGTATTCACAGGCCTGATAAGTACAAATTTCAACCGTAAAAATTATCTTTTATAAATACTACGTTGATGTACATGCAATCATGCACAAGCCCGCTATTTAAATCCACTGGGAAACAGTTAATCTAGTCCTTCTATCGATCTCACGAATGGTCTCAAGGTCAGGACTTTGGATGACTTCGTGTTCATTCAATGCTCTTTCTATCAAATCTTCTATTCCAAGGAATGGAATTTTATTGTCCAGGAATAGTGCCACTGCTGCTTCATTGGCCGCATTTAACACGGTTGTCATGCTGCCTCCGGTGCGTCCAGCTTCATAAGCGAATTCAAGGCACCTGAAGCGCTCAACATCCATTTTCTCGAAATGCAGCTGACCTATTTCGGCCAAATCCAATCGTTTTCCCGCAGGGCGGTCCAGGCGGTCAGGGAAAGTTAATGCATATTGGATCGGTACACGCATATCCGGTGTTCCAAGCTGGGCCATAACGGAAGTGTCATGGAATTGTATCATTGAATGGATAATACTCTCCCTGTGCTGCAAGACATCAATTTTACCGTAAGGGATATCGAATAACCAATGTGCTTCTATCACTTCCAGCCCCTTATTCATCATGGATGCTGAATCGATTGTGATTTTAGCACCCATCGACCAATTGGGATGATTAAGTGCTTCTTTGACGGTTACCCCGACCAATTCATGTCTTTTGCGGTCTCTGAAGCTCCCCCCGGAAGCGGTAATGATCAGTTTTTCAATATTCTTTTCTTGTTCCCCTTGAAGCGCTTGAAAAATGGCAGAATGCTCGCTGTCTACAGGTAATAACGCTACACCCTTCTTCCTGGCTGCCTCCATTACAATGTGACCGGCAGTCACCAGTGTTTCTTTATTGGCGATAGCTATTGTTTTTCCTGCTTCGATTGCCTGCAGTGTCGGATAAAGCCCCACACTTCCAAGCACTGCATTCACAAGGATATCTGCATCCTGATGGCACGCTACCTGCACTAATCCTTCCTCACCGAAGAGAACCTTCACATTTGAAGGTATCTCCTTTCGAAGCATGTCGGCATCTTCTGCCCTTTGCACGGATACAAGTAATGGCTTGAATTCTGCAATCATCTTTCTTGCACCGTCTATATTTTTTCCAACTGATAATGCAGTCAGCTTAAACTCTTCTGGGTGTTCCCTAATTACATCAAGGGTTTGGGATCCTATCGAACCCGTGGCACCCATTAAACTAATTTTCTTCAAAAATTACACTCCTCCCAAGACCCCCTTCCAATCTTTTATAAAAGGAAATAAAGAAGGGGTAAAACAAATAAAAGACTGTCAAACCGGTCCAGCATTCCACCATGGCCCGGTAATAAGTGACCCGAATCCTTTACTTTATAATGGCGTTTCAAAGCGGACTCAACCAGATCACCCATTTGACCAAAAATGGAAAGAATGGCGGTCACGACGATAAGCTTTGGAATGGACATTTCCAAGTCGCTGAAGAAGGTCATGATCACCCCGACAATGACGGCACAAACCACTCCCCCAACAAAACCTTCAACCGTCTTATTGGGACTGATATGGGGCCAAAGTTTTTTCTTTCCGATGGCTTTACCGATGAAGTACGCACCTGAATCTGTGGCCCAGATGATAAACAGGGCATAAAACACAAACTGAACGCCCTCTTCCAAACGGATTTCCATAAAGTAAAAGTAACCGATACCGACATACAGAATGCTCAATAATGAAAAAGCTACATCGTCAAATGTGAATCGATTCTTTGTAATGACCGTATAGGTTAAAAAAATCAAGACGCCAAAAAACGAAAGTTCAATCTTTGAATATCCAATATAACTAATAATTCCTATGTAAATATCGGGTATTAAAAATACCCAAAGAATTGCCAAGGATAGCAAACCTGGTATGGAATAGATTTTTTGCCCTCTCATCTTAAGTGCTTCATATAAACTCACTGAAGCGATCAGGTACATCAATATGATAAACGGAGATTTACCATAAAGAATGATAGGTAAAAAAACAGCTGCTGCAATAATTGCAGTAATAATTCTTTGTTTCATTATGATTCCTCACTTTGTATCCCGCCGAATCGTCTTGAACGACCTTGATATGCTTCAATTGCCTCAACTAATTGTTCTTTACCGAAATCAGGCCATAAACACTCTGTAAACCAGAATTCAGTATACGCTAGCTGCCAAAGCATAAAATTGCTCAATCGGATTTCACCGCTGGTACGGATCAGCAGATCTGGATCTTTCAATTCTTTCGTCATCAAATAATTTGAAAAAACTTCCTCATTTAATTGTTTTTCATCTAGTATACCATTTTGCACGTCTTTTAAGACATGTTTGATGGAATCGAGTATTTCTGCACGGCTTCCATAATTCAAGGCGAAATTCAAGATAAGTCCGTCGTTATCTTTCGTTGCATCAATCGCCTTGTTCACAGCCCTCAATGTATGCGGAGGGATTGCTTCCTTCGCCCCCATCATCTTTACTTGTACATTTTCTTCGATCAATTCAGGCAGGAAAGTACCGAGAAACTCTTCAGGAAGTTTCATTAGGAATTCAACTTCCATCTTCGGACGTTTCCAGTTCTCGGTTGAAAATGCATATAAAGTTAAAGCTTCTATACCTAACTCATTTGCCAGTTTAGTTATTCTGCGAACACATTTCATCCCCTCATGGTGCCCGGCCACTCTAGGAAGAGCTCTTTTCTGTGCCCAGCGCCCATTACCATCCATGATGATTGCAATATGACCGGGTACGGGATGCTTTAATAATTCCTGGAAGCGCTCATCAACATCTTCATTATTTTGTTGTCGTTTCCATTGTTTAAGCTTGTTTAGCATAAGATTTCCTCCAGCAACAATCCAAAAAATATTTACCTTTACTATCATATCAAAAAACAAGGAAGATATCTTCAACAAAATCCTTTATGCTTTTTCTATACCAGTATTTTACTGTTAAGTATATTTTAAAATCTCTCTTAAACTCCGCTGTTGATTTCCGTACAAGACTTCGATTTCCGCGGGTGACCCGTGAGCCTCTTCGTCGCTGCGGTCCTGTGGGGTCTCACTTGTCCAGCTGCAGGGCTTAGAGGCACATGTCATAAGCCAAACCGACCAAGAAGGCAAAGAGCGCCTTCCAGGCCGATTCGGCTTATGCCACCCACCTCTGAGCAAAGCCCTTCCGCTTTTCTAATTGGCCACTTCTCCCGCAGGAGTCTTCGTCTTGCACTCCAATCAACAGCTGGTACTGCTTAGATACAACAACAAGATTTTAATAGTTACAAATTCTGTCGTCAGTTAATCGGACAGCTTTTTATATGTATTGAAATAGAAGTTATGTAATAAAAAAGGGCTGTCCCATAAGGAATATGAGTTCACTTATAGGCCAGCCCCTTAAATTTTTTATAGTCGGATTAAACTTCTAAAATTTCTTTCTCTTTATCCTTCGAGATACTATCGATTTTTGCGATGCTCTCGTCCGTAGCTTTTTGAACATCGTCAGAGAATCCACGAAGATCATCTTCGGTGATGTCGCCATTTTTCTCTTTCTTCTTTAAATCATCATTTGCATCACGACGGATGTTTCGAATCGCGACTTTTGCATCTTCCGCTTCTTTTTTCACTAGTTTAACCAGATCTTTACGGCGTTCTTCTGTCAATGCAGGGATAACGATACGAAGGATATTACCGTCACTAGTAGGCGTAATTCCTAAGTCTGACTTTAGAATCGCTTTTTCGATATCACCCAAAGCTGATTTGTCATAAGGCTGAATAACAAGCATTCTTGCTTCTGGAATTGAAATACCAGCCAGTTGATTGACCGGAGTCGGAGCACCGTAGTAATCTACCGTGATCTTATCAAGTAAAGATGCATTGGCTCTACCCGCACGGATACTCGCCAATTCACGAGAAAAAGTTTGAATGGCTTTATTCATTCTTTCGTTGGCATTTGCAATAATCGTATTTGGCATTATGCTTTCCCCCTAACTATTGTACCGATGTTTTCGCCTGTAATGGCTCTTTTGATATTTCCATCTTCCATTATTGAGAATACAATAAGAGGAATATCGTTGTCCATACATAATGAAGAGGCAGTGGAATCCATTACCGCCAGCCCTTCCTTAAGAACATCCAGATAAGACAATTCTTCATACTTAACTGCTGACTCATCTTTCTTTGGATCCGCAGAATAAACTCCGTCGACATTGTTTTTCGCCATCAGGATCACTTCGGCTTCAATTTCTGCCGCACGCAGGGCTGCAGTAGTATCAGTAGAGAAGTATGGGTTACCTGTACCTGCCGCAAAGATGACAACACGCTTTTTCTCTAAATGGCGAATCGCTCTTCTTCTGATATAAGGTTCTGCAACTTGGCGCATATCAATTGAAGTCTGAACTCTTGTTTCAATCCCGATCTGTTCCAGGCTGTCCTGCAATGCAAGGGAATTCATGACGGTCGCAAGCATCCCCATGTAGTCTGCTGATGCACGATCCATTCCCATTTCACTACCTATTTTACCACGCCAGATGTTTCCTCCGCCAACAACAACGGCTACTTCCACACCAAGCTCGGCGATTTCTTTCACTTCTTCTGCCACGTTTTTTATAACTGAAGGGTTAATTCCGAAGCCGTCATTTCCAGCCAAAGCCTCTCCACTCAGTTTAAGAACGACACGTTTGTATTTAGGAACGCTCATGGGAACCTCCATATGTAGTAGAATTTTTCTTGAAAAATAGGGAACACGCCAGGTGTTCCCTACTAAGAAATGTTTAACTTCTTTGATCCGATTACTTTTTAACTTGGCTCATTACTTCTTCAGCGAAGTTGTCTTGACGCTTTTCAAGACCTTCTCCTACTTCGTAACGGATGAAGTCAGTTAAAGTAGCTTTGTTAGACTCAAGGTATTGACGTACCTTTTGGTCAGGGTTCTTAACGAACGTTTGATCAAGGATACAGATATCTTCGAAATATTTCCCAAGGCGGCCTTCTACCATTTTTTCAACGATATTTTCAGGTTTGCCTTCGTTAAGTGCTTGTTGTTTAAGGACTTCACGCTCACGTTCTACTTCTTCAGCAGAAACTTGGTCGCGTGAAACATACTTAGGGTTTAAAGCTGCAGCGTGCATAGCAACGTCTTTCGCTACACTTGCATCAGTTGTACCTTCAACCACAGTAAGAACGCCGATGCGGCCGCCCATGTGCAGGTACTCACCAAATGCTGCGTTATCGTCTTTTGTGCGGATTTCGAAACGACGTAAAGTGATTTTCTCACCAATCTTAGCGATTGCTGTGTTGATGAATTCAGTAACAGAAGAACCGTTAGCCATTTTTTGATCCATAGCTTCTTCTACAGAAGCTGGTTTAGTAGCTAGTAAATGATCTGCAAGTTCCTTAACAAGGTTTTGGAAGTTTTCATTTTTCGCAACGAAGTCAGTTTCTGCATTCACTTCAAGGATAATTGCAGTGTTTCCTTCGCTTGTAATGAAAGTTGTACCTTCTGCAGCGATGCGGTCAGCTTTTTTAGCTGCTTTCGCGATCCCTTTTTCACGAAGGAAGTCAATTGCTTTGTCCATATCTCCGTCAGTTTCTGTTAACGCTTTTTTACAGTCCATCATTCCAGCGCCAGTTTTTTCACGAAGTTCTTTAACCATTTGTGCAGTAATTGCCATAGTGGGTTTCCTCCTTAGTTTAACTATGTAGACTAAAATCATTTCATTAAGCAGTCAGTAGTCAGTATAAACGATATAACGCATGTTCATTCTGCAGTTTTTGAGATGATTAGTCATAGAACGATACCCCTTGAAAAAGGGACATCAGTTGGGCATACTCTTTAAAAAAAGGTGATAAGGGTAAGTCCCTCTTATCACCTTCTTAAAATTACTCAGCTGCTACAGCTGCTTCTTCACCTTGCTTAGCTTCTAAGATGGCATCTGCCATTTTACCTGTAAGAAGCTTAACTGCACGGATCGCATCGTCATTCGCAGGAATGACAACATCGATTTCATCCGGATCACAGTTCGTATCGACAATACCCACGATAGGGATATTTAATTTACGAGCTTCAGCTACAGCAATACGCTCTTTACGAGGGTCGATGATGAATAATGCATCTGGAAGTGTATTCATATCTTTAATTCCGCCTAGGAATTTAACTAAGCGTTCATGTTCTTTCTTAAGTTGAACTACTTCTTTCTTTGGAAGTACTTCGAATGTTCCATCTTCTTCCATCTTTTCGATTTGCTTAAGACGTGAAATACGCTTTTGGATTGTTTCGAAGTTAGTAAGTGTTCCACCCAACCAGCGTTGGTTGATGTAGTACATACCTGCACGTTCTGCTTCTTCTTTAACAGATTCTTGTGCTTGCTTCTTAGTCCCTACGAAAAGAACTTTACCGCCGTTACCAGCTAATTCTTTCACGAAGTTATAAGCTTCTTCTACCTTCTTAACAGTCTTTTGAAGGTCAATGATGTAGATACCGTTACGCTCAGTGAAGATGTATCTCTTCATTTTTGGGTTCCAACGGCGAGTTTGGTGTCCGAAATGTACACCAGCTTCTAGTAATTGTTTCATAGAAATTACTGACATGTGTGTTTCCTCCTAATGGTTTTAATTTTTCTCCTCCGTTTCTGTCATCTTGCAGCAGAAACTATCCTACTTGAATAGCACCATCCACTCAATCGAGAAACGTGTGTAATCACACCATGAATACTATAGCATACCTCTTTTGCCCAAGCAAGAACTTCTTATGATTTTTGATTAAATTTTAATAGAAGTTCAATTTCTGTTTTTCCTTTTCCAAGCCTTTTTGCAATTTCTTCAATAGAGAGCCCTTTTTGCTGGAGAGTGATAACTTGAGTGACCAATGATCCGCCCCCGAATTCCCTGCTGTCATCAGGGAGAGGCGGGGACCAACCGCTATCCTCCTCGTTCCTTTCAACCGAAGCAGCCGGCTTCTTGTACGCTTTGGCTGCATGAAGGCGCTTATTGGCAAGTGAGGACGGTTCCTCTTTACGGCTGGAATCAGGCTGTGCGGGATGGGATGAAGGTTCTTCATTTCTTTGATGAAGGCTGTTGATGAAGGCTTCATTTTCTTCTTTCATTTCTATAAGATAGGTTGAAATCGTCTCTTCCATCTCCTGAAGCATCTTCCCCTGCCGTTTTTCAAGGTCGATGAATCTGTTCTGCCTTGTATAAAGGATGATGATGGCAAGCAGGGATACGATGTTTAGCAGAAACGATACAAAGAATAAAAACGTGGTCATAGTATCACCTGTTCTTTGGAATATGCTGTTCTTATGTAGTTAACCTGAGCAGTCAATTTTTTTCCCTTTATATGGGTGGGGATTGAACTTGTTTTCTTCTGAAGTTGAATCTCTCTGCTTTTTATGTTCATCCTGTTCGTGGTTCCGATCATGGTCCTTCTGAAGGCCTGCATTCCCTTTTTGTTCAATTCCAGTTGCTGTGTGCCTTTTTTTGTTCAGTTCTTTTTCCATTTCAGTTCCTGCCGCGCTCTGAGCCACATGATTGTGTATATTAAGCTGCGCTGTCTGTTTTGCCGCATCAAATGTCCTCGGAAGCGCGATTTGCATTTCAATCGCCTTTAAACTCATATAACATACCTCATTCCGAAAAGTTTAAGAACTGAGCAGGTTACGCAATTTAAAAATGGCTTTAGAATGTATTTGTGAAATTCTGGATGTGGAAAGCTTCATGATTTCCCCAATTTCTGTAAGGGTCAACTCTTCTTTATAAAATAAACTTAACACAAGCTGTTCCTTTTCAGAAAGCTTCCTGATCGTTTGTTCCAATTCAACCAAATTCTCACCCTTCAAAACTTCCTCCTCAGGTGAGATCGTCTTTTCATCCTTTAAGGAATACGTCCCAGTGTCATGGTCCTCATCTGTCAGCTGATCATCCATGGAAAGTACATTTGCAAAGAAATGTTCATTAGTAGTTTGATAAACATCCTCTGCAGTCATCTCCAATTCTTCGGCTACTTCCTCTGCTGTAACATGACGAAGATGTCTTTGTTCAAGTTCAACCATTTTCGCTTCAATTCTTTTAGCTTTATCCCTGGTGGACCTTGGGAGCCAATCTTCTTTCCTTAAGCCGTCAAGAATGGCACCCCTTACGCGAAATGAAGCATACGTATCAAATTTCAAATCTCTTGTTGGATCAAATTTTTGAAGGGCGTCGAGTAATCCCATCAACCCAAGACTTTTGATATCTTCTCTCGAAACATTTTTCGGCAGCCCGACAGAAATTCGCGCAACATGATAAGACACCAAGGGCATATATTTCTTCACTAACAGATCACCCGCTTGAGTGTCACGGTTCGATATCCATTTATCCCAATAGGTTTGTTCTTCGGTGCGAACGGGTTGCTGAGACATAAGACTCCTCCTCCTTCATTTATTCCGTTGTTGTTATAACCTTTTTGTTCCCTCATTCACGGTACGGACCTGAAGCGTACTATCAGCAGCAAAAAATTCTATCGTTCTTCCTTTGCTGCCTCCTACATCCTCCCCAATGAGCGGAATATTTTTTTTCAACAGTGCTTCTCTTACTGCTTCTACATTTCGGGGACCTATTCTCATCAATTCACTCTTCGAAGAAACTTGAAACATTTGGGCTCCCCCGGCCATTTTACATTTCAACCTTGGCAAAGCCGCTCCCATTACCCTCAACCTGCGTATCAACTCTTCCACACCTGAATCTGCATATTTAGCTGCATTCAGTGGTGTTTCCTTAGCAATCGCAGAACTTGGAAGCATGACATGTACCATGCCGGCTATTTTCAAGTAATCGTCAAATAAAACGACACCAACACATGAGCCAAGTCCCGAAGTCCGAATTGAACCGCTTCCTCTCACCGTATTCATATCAGCGATACCGACTTTAACGACAGACTGCAGCTGGATCATTTTTGAACACCCAGGGATTGAAAGATGATATCCAGTGAATCTGGATCAGGAAGAAGGAAAAAATGTCCATTCACACTTCCTGAACCTGCTGCTACTTCTTTTATAGCAGTATCGATTACTATTGCATAATCACTGACCTGGGAAATTTCAATCAATCCGAAACCGATGATGGCCCCGGCCATATCAACCGACAAAGACGGTACAGACGGCAATAAGTTGAGTTGTGTAAAATCCGCTAAAGATGACAGGTAAGACCCTGAAAGTATATTCCCTAATTCCTGCATGGCCGATAGCCCCAAGTCAGAGGGAGGCGAAGCATGAAAAGAGAAGCTATCGTCATGGGTCATGGATTTAATGTACGCTGATGCTTGTTCAAGGGGAAGTATAAAAAACATGCTGCCCGGCGCATCTCCTTCAATCCGCAAAAAGACACTGACTACTACATTATCAGCTCCCCCTGCCATTTCCATTATTTGATCAAAGGAAACGATCTTCACGCTGGGAACTTTCATATCTATTTGTTTATCTAATAGAATCGAGAGGGCAGTTGCTGCATGACCAGCCCCGATATTACCAATCTCTTTTAATATATCAAGATGCATAGAGTTGATTTTTTGTTCATATCCCATAAGTTATCTCCTACAAAGTCTCAAGGATGTGGTCCAAATGAAGTAAGATAAGCAATCTCCTGTCTTTCTTCACTACCCCGCCTACATACTCAGCTTCCACAACCCCGACTACTTCAGGTGGAGGTTCAATGGCGTCCTTCGAGACATCCAGCACATCATTGGCCGCATCCACTATCAATCCGACTTCTTTATCCTGGAGTCCTGCAATGATGACTCTTGTACTATCTGAAGTTTCAACAGGAGTCAGTCCGAACTTGGACCTTAAATCGATGATCGGAGTCACTACTCCCCGTAAATTGACGACACCTTTCACATAAGATGGAGTTTTAGGTACTCTGGTTATATACTGCAGTTTCTCAATCGACCGCACTTGATTGACAGGAATGGCATATTCTTTATCCATTAATTGAAACACGATAAGCTTTAGATCCTCCGTTAATGCTGTCATCTCACTCATTACCTATACCTCCTTATTTGATTAATGCGTTACAATCAACGATCAACGCTACCTGTCCGTCACCAAGAATGGTGGCACCGGAAATGGCAAATACATCTGTCAGATAATTCCCTAATGATTTTAAGACGATTTCCTGCTGGCCGATAAAGGAATCAACAACAAGTCCGGCCATCTTTTCCCCTTTTCGCACGATTACTGTGGAATAGAATTCTTCATTTTCTTTTTTCTCTTTTGGAACTTCGAAAACATCCTCAAGAAATACCATCGGTACCACTCTTCCACGGAAATCGATGACTCTTTGATTATGTGCATTCATGATATCTTCTTTTTTCACAATGGCTGTCTCAATAATTGATGATAATGGGATTGCGTATTTTTCCTTCTCGATTTCCACAAGCATCACCGAGATGATAGAAAGAGTTAATGGAAGCTGAATGGAAAAGAGTGAGCCTTTCCCTTCAGTGGAATCAATAGTGATTGATCCACCAAGCGACTCTATCGTTGCTTTCACTACATCCAATCCAACTCCCCTTCCGGATATGTCGGAAATTTGTTCTGCCGTAGAAAAACCTGAAGCCAAGATCAACTCATAAATTTGACGGTCAGTCAGTGTCTGAGCAGTTTCTTCACTGACAATCCCTTTTTGAACCGCTTTCTCAAGGACCCGCTCTGTATTGATGCCAGCCCCGTCATCCTCTAGTTCAATGAACACATGATTTCCGCTATGGTAAGCCTTTAACTTGACTGTTCCTTCTTCGACTTTACCATTTTTCAAGCGGATTTCCGGTTTTTCAATACCGTGGTCGATCGCATTACGGATCAAGTGGACCAATGGGTCGCCAATCTCGTCGATGACCGTGCGATCCAGTTCCGTTTCCGCTCCTACAATGTCAATATTGATCTTTTTGTTTAAATCTCTGGCCAGCTGACGCACCATTCGTGGAAAACGATTAAAGACTGTTTCTACCGGTACCATCCGCATATTCAAAATAATATTTTGTAAATCACCTGAAATGCGGGTCATTCTCTCAACTGTTTCATTTAATTCAGGGTTATCAAGATCTTTTGATATCTGTTCCAGCCTTCCCCGGTCAATAACAAGCTCTTCGAATAGATTCATCAATATATCGAGACGTTCTATATTCACTCGGATCGTTTTATTTGAGGAAGTTGATTTTGGGGATTCTTTTGGAGAATCCGAATCTTTCACAGGTTCCGCTTCTTTTACAGATGCATTTTCTGTCTGTTGTTCCTGCTTTTGTTCTTCTTTTGTATGTACGTTACCATGGCTTTGCAGAATTCCAGGTGTTATTTCAATTACTTCTACTTTTTCAACTTCTGATACTTTCATTATTTTCTTTTTGAGGTCAAGTGAGTTTTCATTCGTTACGATTGTTACGGTAAATGTTTGATCGAATTGTTCTTCTTCGAGTTTATCTACAGTAGGTCTTGATTTAATTACTTCCCCGATTTTCTCAAGTACTTCAAAGACCATAAATACTCTTGCTGCCTTCAGAAGGCAATCTTCTCTAAGCGACACAGCAAGTTCATAACAATGCATTCCCATTTCATAAGATTGTTCAATTACGGTCTGTTCGTAAGCTTCATACTCTATTGAAGGCTTTTCTTCAACCTTCGCAGACGCTGTTTCTTTTTGTGCCATTGCTTTTGAAGAAGATATTTCATCCCCATTTTCGATTGCCTGGAGCATGGCTGTGACTTCTGTTATATCCCTTCTACCGTCGCCTCCATTTGAAATGGAAAGGACCATTTCCTCAAGGTCATCCACAGATTTAAATACAACATCAAGAATTTCAGGAGTAACATGAATCTTTTCATTTCTGATTCCATCAAGGACATTCTCCATCTTATGGGTAAGGTTGGCGAGATCTTCGTACCCCATCGTTGCAGACATACCTTTTAATGTATGAGCTGCACGAAATATTTCGTTTACGATTGATAGATTCTGCGGACTTTTTTCAAGTTCAAGCAATTGTTCGTTGCAGGTTTGCAAGTTTTCTTTACTTTCTTCTATGAAGACTTCTAAATATTGACTCATTTCCATGTGCTTCACACCTCTCTACACCATGTACTTCATTATTGATTGAGCAATTTCTTCGACATTCACAACTTCATCTGCAAGATCTGCCGCTATTACTGACTTCGGCATCCCGTAAACGATGCACGTTTCATGGGACTCTGCGATCGTCTTTACACCGCCGGACCCCATCAGCTTTTTTAACCCTTGTGTACCGTCCGAACCCATTCCGGTCATAATGACCGCAATTTTATTACAGCCATCGATTATTCCCGCTGATTCAAAAAGAACATCAACGGCCGGACGGTGTCCATTACGGGGAGGTTCTTCTTTATTCAGTTCGATTTTCATTTTAGTTTCTGATTGTATTACTTTCATATGAAATCCGCCGGGTGCGATATAAGCAGTACCTTTTTGAAGATGCTCCCCATGCTCTGCCTCTTTTACCCTGATACTTGAAAGCGAGTCCAGGCGGTCAGCCAAGGACTTAGTAAAACCTGGAGGCATATGCTGGACGATAAGCACCGGTGCATCCAGAGTTGAAGGTAAGTCAGTCAACACCTGCTGCAATGCCCTTGGTCCTCCCGTAGAGGTCCCTATCAGAATGATAGCCGCTTTCTTCTGATCATGAAAAGGGAAAGCAGGACTTCCTTTTGCCGTGAACTCTTCTTTCCCCATCAACGTTCCCATTTTATTACGAATGATTGTTTTGTCTTGGTGAAAAGTAGTTAAAGACCGGTTGTTCAGTAGTTTAGTGATGGATACTTTACTGGCTGATAATACCTTTTGCACGATTTCACCTTGTATTTCATGTAAGTCGAGCGAGATTGTACCTGATGGCTTTGCAATGAAATCAACCGCACCAAGCTGTATCGCTTTGAATGTCTCCTCCGCTCCTGCTTTGGTGGTGGAGGAAAGCATGACGACTGGAACCGGGCATTCTTTCATTATTTTCTTCAATGCTTCAATACCATTCATCTTGGGCATTTCGACGTCCAATGTGATGACATCTGGTGAAAGTTTTTTTATTTTTGTTATCGCATCTTCTCCATTACGGGCAGTCCCCACCACTTCCATTTGTTCTGAAATGGATAGAAAATCACTGATCAGTTTTCTCATAAATGCAGAATCATCTACAACCAGTACTTTTTTCTTCATCATCTTACCTCCTGAAAAATAAATTCTTAATATTTTTCAAGAACGATGGTTTCTCGTTTTGAATGATCATTTTGTCAGCTTCCGAAAGGAATTTGTCTGCAAGTGAACGTAAGCTGATAGAGATAGGGGCACGTGGAAAACTTTTAATCAGGGGGGTCTGCTGGCTGACCGCTTTTCTGACAGCCGGGTCTTCCGGCAGGATTCCCAATGAGACAATCTCTTTATTCAAAAACTTCCTGACCGTTTCCTGCAGCCTTGAAATGGTCAACATACCTTCCTGATTGTTCTCTGCCCGATTACAGACAAGGTAAAATTCTTTCTCCGTATCCCTCAAGTGAATATATTTCATCATGGAATATGCATCCGTAATTGAAGTCGGCTCGGGGGTCGTCACAACCAATATTTCTTCCATCGTCAATAGAAAGTTCAATGTTTCTTTGGTGACGCCTGCTCCCATATCAAATAGGATATAGTCGTACTTTAGGACCAGTTGGCCCATCGCTTCAAAAAAACGTTCTTTCTGCTCTTCCTTCCACTCTACTATACTTTTAAGTCCATTCCCTCCGCTAATATAGGATATTCCATGAACATTTTCACATATCACATCATGGACTTCTAGTTCTTTTTCCTCAATGTAATCCATGATCGAATACTTGTGATGACTGCCCATTAGAATGTGTATATTCCCCATGCCTATATCCATATCAAATAATAGAACCTTCTTATCTGCCTCTCCCAACAGAATTGAAAGGTTGGTGGATATGTTTGACTTCCCCACTCCCCCTTTTCCGCTTACAATACCTATCGTTTTAGCAGGAGTGGATGAATTGATAAGCATTTTTTGTCTTAAATTATAGGCTTGATCTTTCATAATTGAACCCTTTCAGAAGAAGCTCTCCGATTTCATCGGCGTTTACTTCAGTTATATCTTCCGGAACATCCTGTCCTGTTGTTATATAGGCAATACCTGTCTTTGATTCAGTGATGATGTTCACCATCGATCCATAGCTTGACGTTTCATCGAGCTTGGTGAAAATAAAGCGGTCTATATCAATGGAAGAAAACTGCTTAATGATTTCTTTCATATCGCTTTCTTTACTGGTAAGGGATAATACAAGAAACGTTTCCATATCACGTTTGAAGTCAATGACCGTTTCAAGGTCCTCTACATACTTCTTTTCCCTGAAATTCCTTCCTGCCGTATCAATGAATACGTGATCGAAATCTCTGAATTTTTCAATGGCTTTTTTGTAGTCATCCAGCTTATATACTACATCCACCGGGACATTTAGCAGGCCGGCATAAGTTTTTAGTTGTTCGATGGCCGCTATTCTATAGGTATCCGTGGTGATAAACCCTATTTTCATTCTCTTATCAATCACTGCTTCAGCAGCCATTTTCGCAAGAGTCGTCGTTTTCCCTACCCCTGTAGGCCCGATCACATTGATATATTTTTTCTTATAACTTAACCCGCTCATCGGGATATCACTTACTGTGTTCTTCAAGAAATGTTTAGCGTCCGAAAGCAATGAGTCTCTCAACACTTGGGGATTTCCTTCTACTGCCTTCAATTTATCTTCCAGGTAATCACCTGCTTGTAATAACAAAGATTCATTAACCCCCTGCATCTGTAAATGCATCAATATTTCACGGATGGATGAATCATATCTTTCATATTGATTGTTTGATTTAAAAGAAGCGATCATTTGTTTTAATTCTCTCAACTCTTGGTGGACAGATCCTTCCCCGATCGCCTGTTTCTCTCTGAAATCTTCTTTAGGGAGCGGTTTCGGTAAAACTGATTGTGAGCGCATCCTTTTCATTTCCGCTTTTTCGTTTTCGATACCGGGATCGACAGCTGCAATGACCTCAACCATTTTTTTCTTAAACAAACCCAAAACCCCGCCTGAATGGGTTACTTTTGAATTTAAAATGACCGCGTCTTCCCCCAGATCGTTCCTTACTTTTTTCATGGCTTCATTCATCGTTGGTGCCACGTATTTTATTACCTTCATTCCACATTCACCACCCCTACACTTTGGACTTCTACATTTGCTTCTAATTCGTTATATGACAGGATCGGCACTTGCGGGAAATACCTTTCTGTTAATTGTCTTACGTACATCCTTACAGCAGGTGAACAAAGAATAATCGGTGATTCTTCCATTAAGGATAAATGTTCGACCTGAGAAGCGATGGATTCGAGAACCCTCTGTGAATCATTGGGATCCATTGATAGATAATTTCCGTGCTCAGTCTGCTGGATGGAGTCAGCAATCAGTTTTTCTGCCTTTCCGGACATGGTGACGACTTTAAGAGACCCGTTTTCCTGAACGAATTGATTCGTGATTTGTCGTGCAAGTGCCTGTCTTGCGTACTCTGCAAGTAGATCAGTGTCCGAACTCATTTTTGAAAAGTCGGCAAGTGTTTCAAAAATGATCGGAAGATTGCGAATCGACACGTTCTCTTTCAACAGCTTAGCAAGCACTTTCTGAACTTCCCCCACAGACAATGGATTTGGAGTGACCTCTTCTACCAATATAGGATAAGACTCCTGAAGATGATCGATTAATTGTTTTGTCTCCTGTCTTCCAAGAAGTTCATGGGCATTTGTCTTGATCACTTCAGTAATATGCGTGGAAACGACAGATGGGGGATCTACAACTGTATAGCCGAATATTTCCGCCTGTTCTTTCATTTCCTCAGAAATCCATTTTGCCGGCAGTCCGAACGATGGTTCAATGGTATCGATCCCTTCAATTGAATCATCCTCAACTCCGGGGCTCATCGCTAAATAATGGTCGAGCAATAATTCTCCGCGGGCCATTTCATTTCCTTTGATCTTCAAACGGTACTCATTGGGCTGAAGCTGTATATTATCCCTAATCCTTACCACGGGAATCACCAGTCCCAGCTCGATTGCCAATTGTCTTCTGATCATGACAATCCGGTCAAGCAAATCTCCACCCTGATTTGTATCAGCCAGGGGGATTAATCCGTAGCCAAATTCAAACTCTATCGGGTCGACATTAAGAAGATTGACCACACTTTCCGGACTCTTCATTTCATCCGTTTCTACCTCTTCTTCCATGGCAGCCATTTCCGTTTCACTTTCAGCAGGGGTGCGAGAAAGCATGTATCCCCCAAATGCCATTGCTGCAGCAATGGGAATGGTTAAAATATCGTCGATTGGTGTTGCGACTCCAAGCATGAAAATAGTAAATGCAGCAACATACAGCATAAATGGGTACGCCAAGAGCTGCTTCATAATATCCTGTCCGAGATTGCCTTCCGAAGCTGCCCTTGTCACCACGATACCCGTGGCAGTGGAAATCAATAATGCTGGTATCTGACTGACGATTCCATCTCCTACCGTAAGAAGGGAATAGCGAGTCGCTGCCTCACCGATAGGAAGTCCCTGCTGGGTCATCCCGATGATGATGCCGAAGATCAGGTTGATCATGACAATCACAATACCTGCGATCGCATCACCTTTTACGAATTTCGAAGCCCCATCCATAGCACCATAGAAGTCTGCTTCCCTGCTGATTTTGTCTCTTCGGTGTCTGGCATCATGCTCCGAGATCATACCCGCATTCAAATCGGCATCGATGCTCATTTGCTTACCCGGCATGGCATCGAGGGTGAACCTTGCTGCTACTTCCGATACACGTTCAGATCCTTTCGTAATAACTATGAACTGGATGACGATCAGGATCACAAAGACGACTAGCCCCACTAAAACATTTCCGCCGACCACAAATGTTCCAAATGTTTCCACAACGCCCCCTGCTTCTCCTTTACTGAGAATCGATCTCGTTGTGGAAACATTTAGACCTAAGCGAAAAAGTGTCAACAGCAGTAATAATGAAGGAAATATAGAAAATTGAAGAGGCTCATTCATATTCATGGAGGTTAGGAGCACTAAAAGAGCAAGTGAAATATTAATGATAATCAGCACACTCAACATCCACGATGGAAATGGGATGATCAGCATGGCTACAATCAATATGACACTGGCTAATACGGATAAATCTCTTGCTGACATACTATTACTCTCCTAACATTCTTACAGTTTGTTTTTGATCCGGTACACATAGGCCAGGATTTCAGCTACCGCTTTAAAAAATTCTTCCGGTACTGTATCACCAATTTCGGCTGAATCGTATAAGGACCGTGCTAATGGACGGTTTTCCACCATCACCACATCATTTTCTTTGGCGATATATTTTATCTTTTGCGCCAAGTAGTCCACTCCCTTCGCAACAACATAGGGAGCGTCTCTTTTGGTTTCATCATATTTAAGGGCAATGGCAAAGTGTGTGGGGTTCGTGATCACCACATCTGCCTGCGGAACTTCCTGCATCATGCGGCGCATGGCCATTTCCCGCTGCCTTTGTTTAATTTTTGATTTGATCAAAGGGTCACCTTCGATGTTTTTATGCTCATCCTTCAAATCCTGTTTAGACATACGGATATTCTTTTCGAAATCGAATTTTTGATAGAGGTAATCAAAGACCGATAGAAATAACAATGCCAATGAAGCGGCTATGCCCATTTGCACGGCCAATTTTGCCATCACGGCTAAAGAATCTCCCGGCGACTTAAAAGATAAGCTCAGCACTTCTTCAATATTGGTCCAAAGAATGACAAAGGTGATAGCACCGATGAAAGAGATTTTCAGGATAGACTTTAATAGTTCCACTATGGCTCTCATCGAAAAAATGCGCTTAAATCCTTTTATTGGATCTATTTTTTCCAATTTCGGCTCAAGTGGTTTTGTAGTGAACATGACACCCACCTGAATGTAGTTGGAAACAACCCCTGCAACCAGTGCAACCAGCATGATCGGCCCGAGCAGCAGAGCCAGTTCTTTCATAAGATCCAATGTGATGACCTGAACAGTATTTTCCGTTACCTCCATCAGCATATACTCCTGAAAGGAATGACGAAATAAATCAAATACGATATTTCCGATGTATGAGGCACCAAAGGTTAAAAATAAGAAAACGGCCAGAAGGATGATTGCTGTGTTTACATCCTGACTTTTTGCCGTCTGCCCTTTCTTTTTGGCATCTTCCCTTTTTTTAGGTGTGGCCTTTTCTGTCTTTTCACCACTGAAAAACTGTAAATCTAATGATAACCACTGCACCTTACGAGCCTCCAATTAACTTCATTAAGTCCCTCATGGTCACGAACATCATTTCAAATAACTCCTGTATGACCTTAAAACTAACACCCATCACAATAAAAAGAACAATAAATGACACCGCTATTTTTATGGGGAAACCCACTACAAATACATTAAGCTGAGGCACGGTCCTTGCAACGATCCCCAAGGCGACATCCACCAGGAAGAGAGTGGCTACAACCGGAATGGACATTTGAAAAGCGATAATGAACATGGAATTAAATGCCTTGACTATATAGTCAATCAACACTTCATCACCGAAAGGTATCCACGGGCTGTCGATCGGTATGAGCTGATAGCTGTAAAAAATGCCGTCAAGAATTAAATGGTGGCCATTCAATGCTAATAGTAATAAGAGTGCAAAAGTATACAAATACTGACCCATCAATGGGCTCTGAGCCCCGGTCTGGGGATCAATGACATTCGCGATCGCAAAGCCCATCTGAAAGTCGATAAACCCTCCTGCTATTTGAATCGCAGAAATGATCATATAAGCAACAAAACCAATTAAAAGCCCGACCATCGCTTCCTTCATCACAAGCAGAAAGTATTGCCCGTTGATTTCAAATGCCTTTGATTCAACCGTATAATACATCACCCATGAAAGCACCAGTGAGAAGGCAATACGGTGCTGAGCGGGTATATTCCGGTATGAAAATAATGGCATAGTGACAAAAAATGCAGAAACCCTAACAAAAACCAGTAAGAATACCGATAATACAGGTACAAGCTCTGCCATTCTATTAACCTACAAACCTTGTTAAGTCCGAAAAGATCTGAGAGGAATAGGTGACGATTTTCGTCAGCATCCATGGACCGAAAAACACAATTCCGATTAATACAGCGACAATCTTTGGAATAAACGCAAGCGTTTGTTCCTGGATCTGTGTGGTTGCCTGAAAAATACTTACGATCAACCCCACAACAAGTGCAAGTACCAATAATGGGCCTGAAACGATCAAGGTTACATAAATCCCTCGTTCGGCCAATGCTATAACTGACTCGGCATTCATAAACTCACCTACTTAAAAACTTTCTAATAGAGATTTAACGACTAAGTACCAGCCATCCACCAATACAAAGAGCAAAATTTTGAATGGTAATGATATCATAACCGGCGGAAGCATCATCATCCCCATAGACATTAGAACACTTGCCACGACCATATCAATGACCAGAAACGGGATGAAAATCATGAATCCGATTTGAAAAGCAGTTTTGATCTCACTCAAAGCAAAAGCCGGTACAAGTGATGTCATCGGGATATCAGCAATCGATTCCGGTCTTTCGGCACCTGAGTAATTTAAGAAAAGCTCCAGATCTTTCTGCCTTGTATGTTTGCTCATAAATTCTTTAAAAGGGACAGCGGCATTCTCATACGCTTCTTCAAGGTTGATTTCTTCATTGAAGAGCGGTGTCAACGCCTGATCGTTAACCTGCTGGAATGTCGGTGCCATAATAAAAAAGGTCAGGAACAAGGAAAGGCCAATCAAAACCTGGTTAGGCGGCATTTGCTGTGTTGCCAGTGAAGTCCTTACAAAGGAAAGGACAATCATGATCCGTGTAAAAGAGGTCATAAGGATGAGTATACTCGGAGCCAGGGAAAGAACCGTAAATAATAGTAACAGCTTTACACTGGTGGAGACAGAATCCGCTGAGCTGCCATTAAAAAATTCCATAAATTCATTCATCTGAATGGCTCTCCTTATTCTTTAAATCATTAAGCATCCTTTTTCTTCCCTTGCTCATTTCCTCCAGCTGTGTTTTGAGATGGGATTGGAAAGAGCTCGGTGCAGTATCGGATGAACTGCCCTTTACTTTCATCAGCAGATTTGAAACCACTGTTTTTGGATCTTTCAACTGTTCATTCCCACTATTATAAAAAGCCAGAATCTCTTCTTTCTCTTTTTGGTCCTGAACCTCTTTCAACAGCTGAATGTCTTCACCCACTCCTAATACCAGCACCTGATTGCCCACTTTCACAATCTGCACAGAGCGGTTGCCTCCCAAAGGCGCCCCCCCTAAATGATGAATCATTTTCGTTTGCTGAAATGATCTCCCTTTTTGATTGATAAATTTCAGTAAAAAGTAAATAAGGGCTACGACAAAAATCAAGGCTAAGATCATTTTCACATAATCAAAAAAAGTGACAGTCGGGGTTTGAACCTCTTCAGGACCTTCTTTGGAAGCCGGAGCATTTTGGTTTTCCTCAATCTCCCCTTCAGGCTTCTCGTACCAATCATCAACAGACTTCATGCCGGCAAGTGCCGTTGTCCCTCCAGCACTTGCCATTAATAAGATAAATACTAAACTCACAACTAGTTGAAGCTTCTTCAATCAATACACCTTCTTAAAAAACTGTTAACTTAAAGCCTTTTGGATCGCCTCAATTACCCGGTCCGCCTGGAATGGCTTGACGATGAAGTCCTTAGCCCCTGCTTGAATCGCATCGATTACCATTGCCTGCTGGCCCATTGCCGAACACATGATGATTTTTGCACCGGGATCCATTGCTTTAATATCCTTCAGAGCTGCGATACCGTCTTTTTCAGGCATCGTGATATCCATTGTCACCAAGTCAGGCTGTACCTCTTTGTACTTTTCTACAGCCTGTGCTCCATCAGCAGCCTCACCTACAACTTCAAATCCGTTCTTTGTCAAGATATCTTTAATCATCATTCGCATAAATGCAGCGTCATCTACTATCAAAATTTTATTCGCCATCGCCCTCATCCTCCATCTTTCAAATTATTTATCCAGGCTCTTTTTTCATTGATTATCTAAGTTTGTTCAACCGATCACTCGGACTGACGATATCGGTGATACGAACACCGAAATTTTCATCAATTACCACAACTTCCCCTTTTGCTATCAAGCGGCTGTTCACTAAAATATCAACAGGTTCCCCGGCTAACTTATCGAGCTCAATGATAGAGCCGGAAGACATTTCTAAAATATCCTTCACTGAACGATTCGTTCTACCAAGCTCAACCGTTACCTGTAAAGGTATATCGAGAAGCATATCCAGATTTTTTGTTTCCTGCTGCCCCAACCCTGCTGGTTCAAAATTTGAAAATGTCGCAGGCTGCACATGAACAGACTGCTGGCCGGAATACCCTTGCCCTCCGAAGTGCTGCGGCGCAGTTTGCTGCTGGCCGGACTGCGGTGATGCAGCACCAACACCAGCGAATTCCTTGGACATATCATTACGACCATGGTTCCCTTGAGGCTCAGCAGATGATTCATGATGGACCTCTGGCTCAGGAGAAAGATTAGTATCTTCTACTATTTCTTCACTTCCTCCATTCATCAACTCATCCACAAGACTTTTGGCAAAACTCAATGGAAGCAGCTGCATGATATTTGAATCGATGAGATTTCCGATTTTAAGTGAAAAGGACACTTTAACCAGCAAATCCTGATCCGGGATGTTCTCCTGACCTTCTCCGTGAGGGATATACATCAGATCCACAGATGGAGGTGATATATCAACCTTTTTACTGAATACCGTCGACATCGAGGTAGCCGCCGATCCCATCATTTGATTCATTGCTTCCTGAACTGCACTGAGCTGGATTTCCCCGAGCTCCCCGGAAGGATTCATCCCGTCTCCACCCAGCATCAAATCAGCTATGATCGAAGCATCCGATTGTTTGATCACTAACAGGTTTGCACCCGAAAAGCCTTCCGTATATTGAACCTCTATTGCAACGTATGGATGAGGGAATTCCTCCTCTAAGGAATTCTTATTCACAATGGACACTTTAGGGGTTGTAATTTCAACTTTTTGATTAAGTAAAGTTGATAAAGCTGTTGCAGAACTCCCAAAGGAGATATTTCCGACCTCGCCTAAAGCATCTTGTTCTATGGAACTGATATAATCTTCTATGTTCATCTCGCCTGCATCCTGATCCTCAGGTTCTGCAGAGCCTCTGAGAAGCGCATCGATTTCATCCTGTGATAACATATCATCACTCATCATCGTCGTCTCCCCCTTTCAATGATTCTAAAATTTGAATGGCCAGTCTGTTATTGGATTTGCCAGGCTGGGCAGTGAATTTTGGAATCTCGCCGACTTTAATGGTTAGCGGGTCATCGATTCTGGCATTCAATTGTATGACATCTCCTCTATCGAGCATCAGGAAATCTTCGATTGAAATTTCGGAGGTTCCAAGCTCTGCGACCACTGGTACGTAAGCTTTCTTTATTCTTTTCTCCAAGTTTGCCGCTTCTTCAGGCTTGATATCTTTTTTCTTCGTTTCCATCCAGTAGCTTCCAGATAACTTAGGAAGTATCGGCTCCAACACAACATGCGGAATACAGATATTGATCATTCCACTTGTTTCCCCTATCGTCGTATTTAATGAAATGACTACGACTGTTTC
Organism: Bacillus sp. Marseille-Q1617; assembly: GCF_903645295.1. Lineage (NCBI taxonomy): Bacteria > Bacillati > Bacillota > Bacilli > Caryophanales > Bacillaceae > Bacillus > Bacillus sp. Marseille-Q1617. The sequence goes on along the minus strand of NZ_CAHJXM010000001.1, from coordinate 1,683,187 downwards.
ATTGGGGGAAACCATCTGAAGGAATTGTGGATTGACTTCAAACTCTGCAAATACCGGATCAACATCTACTACAGTGCTCCATGCTTCGCTTAAGTTTTCAAAAGCCCGCTCAAACAATTGGGACATGATAGTGGTTTCAATCTCTGTCAGATTATCCACCTTATTTACACTGACACCTTTACCTCCCATGACTCGGTCCATCATCGAATATGCGATGTTAGGGTTGATTTCCATAAGGATCCTTCCATCCAATGGAGGAAGTTCGTATACATTAAGAATCGTCATCTTTGGTACGGAACGGATAAACTCTTCATATGGTATCTGGTCAGCAGACGCAACATTTATTTGAACATATGTACGAAGCTGAGCTGAAAAATACGTCGTCAGGATCCTTGCAAAATTCTCATGTATGCGGGTCAAGCTTCGAATTTGATCTTTAGAAAATCGTAAGGCCCGCTTAAAATCATATACTTTTACTTTTCTCTCTTCTTCTTCTTTTTTAAAATCATCCGCACTCATCTCACCTGTGTTCAATGCCGATAACAAGGCATCGATTTCACTTTGCGATAAAACATCTGCCATTTCTTCACCCCCAGCCCTTGCATTTTGCGATCATCATTGAATCATCATAGAGGTGATGTACACTTTTTTTATCATGCCTTCTTGCATCAGGGCATCCACCTTTTCCTTGACCTTGCCTTCGATCAATTCTTTGCCCTTTTTCCCCTGCAGGTCTTCTGCTTTCATTTCGGAAAGTTCTTCTATGATGATGTTGTTCACTTGGAAATCCCTTTTCTCTAACTCCTCTTTAGCTTTCTTGCTGTCTGTTTGGATTTTGAAAGATATACGTATATAATCATTGCTTGATAGATTGGTTGTGATTTCCGGTATATCGACAGAGGCTTCAATGACCTCCTCTATGGAAGGCTCCTTAGCTTCTTCCTCATCTGAGAATTTTATAATGACCACTAAGGCTATCACTCCTGCAAGAGTGATTGTTACCAGCAAAATCATCATGATAGTCAAGAATTTGTTTTTCAATCTGTACCGCCCCCTTTGAATGCAGGATCAAGAAGGTTAACTTTACGATAAAAATCAAGAGACTGCACAATCACTTCATCAACCGATTCTTTCACTACGTATCTTCGCCCGTTGGTTAATTGGATCGTCGTATCCGGAAATGCCTCAACGGTTTCTATGTAAAAAGCATTTAAGCTAAAGGATTTACCGTTCAATCTAGTTAACGTAATCATATTATGTAGAACTGACCCACACCCCATATCGGAAACAGCTTCATGTATGAGTCAGCCCCCTACCTCCCTTAATAACGTGTTATCGCTTCAAATTAACCAGTTCCTGTAAGATTTCATCCGAGGTAGTGATGATTCTGGTGTTTGCCTGGAATCCGCGCTGTGCTGTGATCATTTCGGTAAATTCTTCAGACAGGTCGACATTGGACATTTCGAGCGACCCTGATTGAAGGGAGCCTCTTCCTTCTCCGGCTAATCCCATATTAGGAAGCCCGGAGTTATTGGAAGCCTGGAATAAATTATTACCTGCCTTCGTCAGTCCTCCGGGATTAGAGAATGTAGCCAACGCAAGCTGGCTTAAAACTCTCACTTCACCATTTGAAAACACCCCGTTCACTTCCCCAGAAGAACCGATATTGAAGCTCTCTAAATACCCTTCAGAGTTCCCGTTAACAGTATCTGTATTAGCGGATGAAGAGCTGTCGAATTGGGTGATGTTAGTGAAGTCCATTTCAATCTCCAAGTCGTTAGCCCCATTCGTGTTAGTCAGATTCAATACATGTGGCATAGCAGTGGTCAATTTACCATCTGCATCAAAATTAAACGCTAAGCTTCCGCCCCCGGCTACAGTCACCCCCCCGGTCAAACTGGATATAGCGGCCGTCCAGGAGTTATTGCCTGTACCTTTCGTGAGGGTGATATTTAAGCTAATATCATTTCCTTGAGAGTCCTTGACTTTTGTTTCAATGTTTACTTCGGTACCTGCTTCCGCAGTAGCTTTTAAATTCCCGTTGTATGCTGCCTTGGTTGTCGCTTGCGGTGCCATTGTGGTATCGGTATCTATTTTGATATCCGTTACTCCTGATCGATTGACAATACCATCTGCATCAACCGGATAACCCTGCACAAGTGCTCCCCCGCCAGTGACAAGACTTCCGTTTGAATCCAGATAAAAGTTTCCTGCTCTTGTATAGAGTTCATTATTACCTTGTCTGACCATGAAGAACCCGTCGCCTGAGACCGCGACATCCAGTGATCTTCCTGTAGTTTGAAGACTTCCTTGGGTCTGGATACTGTCAATCGAGGCTAAGGTGGAACCTAATCCTACTTGCATCGCATTTTGACCGCCGCGGTTTTCAGTTGCGCGGCTTGCTCCTGAAACTGTCTGGTTCATAAGGTCCTGAAACGTTACACGGCCTTTCTTATACCCATAAGTATTGACATTCGCAATATTATTCCCAATGACGTCTAGTTTTGTTTGAAAGTTCTTCATTCCGCTGATACCTGAATACATTGAACGTAGCATGAATTTTTCCCCTTTCGTGATTAGCTGTTTCTGTCATTCCACAGCTTTTAGGCTTCCTTTATAGGTCCAGCCTATGAATCTATTAATATCGTGCCGTTAATATTTGTGAAAATCTGCGAGTTAGCTTCCTGCCTGTCCAGCGCCGTTATGACTGTCTGATTTCGTGCACTGACGATTAATGCAGCGTCTTTCAGAAGAACGAGTGACTCATGAACTCCTTTGGATTTTGCTTCTTTTACTTTTTCCCCTATTTCTTCCCAAGTCTGGGGGGAAATCGATATTCCTCTCTGTTCCATCCGTACCTTTGCGTGTTTACTGATCTGCATTTCAGTCGAGCGGTTTACGGCCTTATTTAATTCGGCTGCAAATGAGGGGCCCTTCTCAGTAATGGAACCAACTGCCTTCGACTTGAACGCTGGTGTAAGAGGCTGCGATGGAACGCGGTGCAAGAAGGCTTTATCCATACCACCACTCCTTGTTAAGATTCGATTTTTAATAGACTATCGCTCAGGACTTTATCACCTGCATCGGTATGGATCCAGATTCGTGAATCCTTTGTTGACACAGACTGCACAATCCCGCTGATTTCCCCTTCTTCCCCTTCCCAAGTCACTTTTTTCCCTATTAACATCGATGCATTGACCAGGGATACTTCAGAAGCTTTTCCATCATTCACTTGTGAGATATTGCCCGGTGTGAGGATGGTGCCATCTTCCATGACAAATTCAACGTTATCCGCTTTAAAACGGACTCCTTTGACAATCCCTTGTCCTTCTTCAATTTCCGGTGCTTCATCGGAATCCGACTCAGTGACCTTATGCCATGTCACCTGTTTGCCGACGAATTGATTGTAAGCAATCAATTGGGATTGATTTTGATTCTCTACAAACTTTTCCATTGTCTTAGTGAGATTCGTCATCTGCTCCAATGATGAAAATGTAGCCATTTGAGCAATAAAATCTTTATCCTGCATGGGATTCATCGGGTCCTGATTTTGAAGCTGGGTCATCAGGATTTTCAGGAAATCGTCTTTTCCTAAAATATCATTCCCGCCTTCACGCTTCTTTGTCTGCAAGGTTGAATAAAGTAATTTTGGATCTATTTTTGTCATATCATCACCTATACTTCGCTGTTTACGAGATATTCTTTAAAAGATGCCGAATCATGTTCCTCATCATTTTTAGAGGTATCCTGATGGCTTTGTTTTGACTGCCCATTGGGCTGCTGCTGAGATTGACCTTTGGATTGTCTTTCAGGATCTGTGAGTGCCTGTGAGATTTCAATCTTCTCAACCTGTAAATTTTGAGAAGTAAATGCCTGCTTTAATCCTTGAAGCTGCGAATCGAGCAACTCTTTCGCAGTTGCTGTCGTAGCCAGGATCTTTGCTGTCATGATCCCATTTTGCTGAAGCAGCTCGATACGCAATGAACCCAATTGTTCCGGATACAATTTAATCAACAGCTTACTCATATTCGGCTGGGTCTGCATTTGCGACCTGCTTAATATGGTCTGTAACTCCTTTACAAATTGTTCATACCGCATCTGGCCATTTGCCTGTGACAAAGTCATAGTAAATTGTTCCGTTCTGGGAAGTGAAATATGAATGTTGTTTCCTGATACTGCCTGCCCGTTCCTGTTTTGTTCCGTTACTACCCCTTCCCTCGATATCTCTGTTGGGAGGTGACGGTTATAGGCAGCCTGCATGACTTCATTCCATGTTTTGGTCCGGCTCGTAAAACCAGACATGGCAACATCCATTTTTTGCTGAAGATGTTTCAGCAGATCCTTCACTTCCATGGCTTTTTGAGCTTCGGGGATAGAAAGTTCTTTTTGATTTGCAAGTAATTCAATTACTTTAGACAGCTTTACGAGTTGGTCCAGGCCGTGAAGGCTCTTGGACTGTTTCGATTCATTACTAAAAGACAACTGAACAAGGTGTAAAACTGAAGCCAGAGTTTCCATGGAGATCTCCTCGTCAATCTCTTCCTCTGAAAGAGAAGAGATCAGATCCTGAAGGTCAGAATGCAGCTTGTTGATTTCAGATAGATCGATTTCTAAAATATCCGCAATCATTTCAAGATCCAATTCACCGATCTGTTCCAAGGCCATTAATTGTCCATCAGAAAGGTCCATTCCTTCCAAATCTTCTGCACCCAGCAATCGACTTATCGCAGATAGATCTGTGGCAACTTCATTATCTATCAAAGTACCCTGGGTGCTTGTGCCGTTTAAACTTCCAAGCAAATGACGGGAAAAACCTTTACTTGATTCATTCACAGGCCTGTATTTAACCGAATTCAGCCCCTGTATGACTGTCCCTTTATGCTGAGCGGTTTTTAGTCCCCCTATATCCACTATTTCACCTCCTCTAAAGCCTTTCATTATCTAGCTTTCATCCGTGGATAATAATCCCGTATATCTTGCAGCATCTTCAGGCGGCATTTTCTCCAAAATGTCAGCGAGATCATCGGGTTTGATACTGGATAGGATTTTTATAGCCTCTTGATCATCCATTTTCAATAGTACCGGTGCCGCGCTTTTTGCAGACATTGATTCAAATGTACTTACCACTTCTTTAAACGCCCGCTTATTTTCTTCACCAATCTGTCTCAGTTCTTCGAGCTCAAGCTTTTGCTGTTCAATGGTTGCATGGAGCTTCTCATTTTCCTTTTCTTGGCCGCCGAGCTCATTTTGAAGCTGGGAGATTTTCGCCTCTTTGTCTTCAATGGATGCTTGCAATGAGACGATCCGGCTCTTAAGCTGCTCTTGATCCTGCTCATTTTCAGATGGGAGTATTTTAGACACGAAAGGGACGGACTGTGCTTTTTCAAATACATTTATTCCTGCCACCGTCATGACAACCAAAGCGATGGTAATGGCAAATAAAAGAGGAATGAAGACAACAAAAACAATCCATTGAAAGCGACTATTTGACTTGGTTTCTTTCTCTTCTTCGATCACTTTTGGCATTCTATCACCTAATTCCCCGATTCATATATTGAACAACGGACACTTCATCCAACTGTTTATTTTCATTTTCTTTCAATCTTCGCAAGAAAAGACTCAAATCTTTTTCTTTAATCTTTTCGTACTTCTTTACTTCCACATTCATATCGACCAGTTTTTCTTCGTACCAATTCATACGATTGCGCGCTTGGATCACAAGTTCCTGGTAATAAGAAATGGTTTTACCCAAATTTGTTATAAATTGCTGATGATGACGGATATCTTGTACAGAAAGTCCCGTTTGAAGTTTATTGGCCTGGTGCAGTTCAAGCTCTTCTTTCTTTTTAAGAAATTCATAAAGCTTTTCTGCTACATGTTCAAACTTTGATACGGCACCTTTGTATTGCTCATTCACTTCATCTTTCTCTTTTTCCTTAAGGGTTAAGATCCGTTCAAACCGATATTGATAACTCATTGTCCCCCATCACCTTTTACTGCCAGCTGGATCAGCTGGCTTATACTGTCTGCCTGCGTAATTTGTTCATACATTCCCTGTTTGAGGAATGAAATAATTTTCGGATAGAAGTGAATCGCTTCATCTATTTCTCTGGAAGAGCCTTTCTTATATGCTCCTATTTGAATGAGATCTTCAGAGTTAAGATAGGTGCTGAGCAATTCCCGGATCTTCACCGATGCTTGCAGATGCTGGGCGGAAGCAAGATGATTCATGAGACGGCTCACGCTTTTTAATACATTGATTGCCGGGTATTGTCCCCTGTTGGCTATTTGGCGATCTAACACAATATGACCATCCAAAATTCCCCTGACTGTATCAGATATCGGTTCATTAAGATCATCACCATCCACCAGCACGGTATAAAATGCAGTGATGCTTCCTTTTAGGTTCGTCCCCGTCCTTTCAAGCAGCTTTGGAAGAATGGCGAACACTGAAGGAGTATATCCTTTTGTCGTCGGCGGTTCCCCGACTGCAAGGCCGATTTCCCGCTGCGCCATTGCTACGCGGGTTGCGGAATCCATCATCAACATCACATTCAAGCCTTTATCGCGAAAATATTCCGCAATGGCAGTTGCCGTAAAAGCACCCTTTATTCTCATGAGGGCGGGCTGATCCGAAGTAGCAGCAACGACAATTGTCCTCTTCAACCCTTCTTCGCCTAAGTCCCTCTCAACGAATTCCCTGACTTCCCTTCCGCGTTCCCCTATTAAAGCAATGACATTCAAATCAGCTTTTGTATTACGGGCTATCATACCAAGCAAAGTGCTTTTTCCGACTCCGCTTCCTGCGAAAATACCCACCCGCTGTCCTTTGCCAACAGTCAGCATACTGTCGATCGCCTTCACTCCCACCTCCATGGGTTCATCTATCGGAGGCCTTGATAGAGGGTTTGGAGGTTCTTGGTCGGTATGAGTGGCAGTCAATCCACCAGGCAGCACACTTCCATCCAATGGATTCCCCAAAGAGTCCACGACTTTTCCGATCAACGCCGGACCAATCTTAATTTCAAGTGGTTTTGATGTGGCTTCCACCAGACTACCCGGTGAAATATCCTGCATATTCGAGTAGGGCATCAGAATAACCAGTTGACCATTAAAACCCACGACTTCAGCCGGGATGATTTTCGGGACACCGCGGCTGAGAATATGAATATGGCAGACCTCGCCGACAGAGCTTTCGGGACCTTGAGACTCGATCATCAGGCCGACTGCCCGTTTGACTTTCCCATATTTTTTAAACGTAGGAATCTGGGTTATATGGGGTAGTAAGTCTTTTGCTTTCATGATCCATCCCCCTGCAGAATGTCAAGCAGTCTCAGTTTTAATTCTTTAAGCTGGGAATCGATACTGACGATGATTCTTCCTTGATTTGTTTCTATGTAACTTTGCTTGGGATCCAAATCATCGTTCGCATAGATAAAACATTGTACATTAGCTGGAAATATCACTTCGATTTCCTCTTTATTCTCCATTAGGAGGGGGTGCTTCGAAGGGTGACAATGAATTTGCACTTCGGGTAATTCCCTTACTTCCTTCAATCCACGTTTAATGATAGAGAGAAATGTCTCAGGATCATCATTCATCTTTTGTCCGATGATTTTTTCGGCACTTGCGATCGCAAGGGATACTATCACTTTTTCTGCATTTTCCAAATAGGAATAATACTGCTGTTTATTTGATTCGACAATATCTTCAGCTTCTTTGAGGCGTAGGGTGTAGTCCTGGTAACCCTTTTTCATCCCTTCTTCTTCACCTTGCTGAAACCCGGCATTATAGGCTTCTTGAATGTACTGCTCGCGTTCTTTCACCCAGTTATCTTTTTCCTGTTGAATCTGGTTAAGAATACGATTTCTCTCTTCAGAAGCCTCTTCCAGTATCCTTTCAGCTTTACCTTTTGCATCTGAAATTAATTTCTCTATTTCTATATTTTGAAGCGGTTGTTGCTTTGTAACATCTTCATGGGTAACCACTGACCTTGAAGAAAGGATTTCCTTAAGTTCGATGACCTTTTCTTTCTTCTCCCGGGTTTGAGCCATGGAAGATTTGATGATCCTAGACAATAATATCGTCTCCTCCACCACGGGCAATGATGATTTCCCCGGCTTCTTCTAATCTTCTGATGATTGCTACAATCCTTGACTGTGCTTCCTCTACATCACGAAGTCTGACAGGACCCATAAATTCCATCTCTTCTTTCAATGTTTCGACCATACGGTTAGACATATTTTTAAACACGATTTCCTTCACTTCATCGCTGGAGACTTTAAGTGACAGAAGGAGATCCTCATTGTCACAATCTCTGATGACCCTTTGAATGGAACGGCCGTCGAGAGTAACGATATCTTCAAATACAAACATTCTTTTCTTGATTTCTTCAGCCAATTCAGGATCCTGTATCTCAAGCGCATCAAGAATGGTCTTTTCTGTAGAGCGGTCCACTCCATTCAGGACTTCCACTACCGCCTCTACTCCTCCGGTTTGAGTATAATCCTGTGTAACAGTCGCTGATAGCTTTCTTTCGAGGATGGCTTCAACTTCACTGATCACTTCCGGTGACGTACCATCCATGATGGCAATTCTTCTTGCAATATCTGCCTGGACTTCTTGAGGAAGCTCAGAAAGAATCTGGCCCGACTGCTGTGGGTCCAAATAAGATAAAATGAGAGCAATCGTTTGCGGGTGCTCATTTTGAATGAAATTCAGTATTTGAGCTGCATCCGCTTTTCGAGCAAAGTCGAAAGGCTTTACTTGTAAGGAGGATGTCAACCGATTGATTATAGCTGCAGCCTGGTCTGATCCAAGGGCCTTCTCCAATACTGTTTTCGCATAGCCGATTCCGCCTTGGGATATATAGTCCTGAGCAATTGCGATATTGTGGAATTCTTCTAAAATATCTTCTTTAGCTTCAGTCTCTACCTTTCTTACTCCCGATATCTCTAAAGTGAGCTTCTCGATTTCTTCTTCCGACAAATGTTTATAGACTGATGCGGACACATCGGGACCAAGTGAGATCAAGAGGATGGCCGCTTTTTGTTTGCCTGATAATTCCTTCTCTCTTCTAACCAAGTGATCACCCTCCTAATCTTCCGCTAACCAAGTTCGAAGTAATTTTGCGAACTCTTCCGGTTTTTCTTTAGCCATTCTTTCAAGCTGCTTGCGTCTGATTGAACCCTCTGTCTCTTCTTTAGGTTCGATATCCGGTATTTCTTCAGGAATACGAGCCTCTTCATAGAACAATTCTTCTTCCTCTTTCTTTTTACGAGATCTCAGAAGGAAGAATACTAGTAATAGAATGATAACAAGCAAAATACCGCCAACCAGGTATATCCACCATGGAAGCTCATGCTTAGTGTCTCCTTCAAATTCCATCTTCCCGTTGAATTCCTGAACGGAAACGACGACTTTATCTTCTACTGCTTCATCTGTCAGCTCAGGTACAGCTTCTTTATCAATGGAAGTTCTAACGATGGTGGATAATATTTGCTGTATATCATCGATGCGATTTTGCGGAAGCGAGTTCTCATCTTCAGGATTCGGTGGTTCGACCATAACCTGGATTCCCAAATCCCGGATTTTATAAGGGCTCTCCACTATCTCGGATCTTATTCGATTCACTTCATTATTGATGGTCTCTTCAATTCTTTCATAATCGCCGCCCGATTCTGTTCCTTCTTGATACGAATCAAGAGTATCATCAGTATCTCCCCCTGATGGTACCCCGCCGGGACCGGCACCTTCACCGGAAAATGTTTCTGTAATCCGTTGTGCGCTGACGGCAATCCCTTCCATATTTTCTTCATCTACTGGGGTAACCATGTTTTTTTCATGGTTTGCCTGGGTAAAGTCAATATCAGTCGATACCGAGACGACTACTTTATTGAAACCTATCAATGTACCCAGCATATTTTGAACCTGACGTTGAATATCGCGCTCAATTTCTTTCTTTACATCCATTTGCTGCGCGATATTCCCGCTTCCCATTGAATTATTTTGAGATTCCAAGTCGAAATACTCAAAAAATTGATTCATGATGACGATATTCTCAGTAGGAAGGCTTGGTACACTTTTGGAAACTAAATGATAAAGCGATTTGATTTGCCGCTTATCCATATTAAAACCGGGATTTGTGTTCAGCACGATCGAAGCGGTTGCATTCTGAACATCATCATTCAGGAAGATCTGCTCTTCAGGCAGATTTATCATGACCTTCGCATCTTTGACACCATCAATACCTTTTATCAAATTTACAAGCTCTGTCTGCATAGCATCGAGCTTCATTACATTGAACTCATTATCCGTCATTCCAAAGCCTGCATTCTTACTGAAGAAAGAGTAATCGATGCTGCCGGAATTCGGGATTCCTTCAGCCGCCAACTCTACTTTTAACGTGTCAACTTGTTCAGTTGGAACCAAAATAGCCGTTCCACCTTCTGTTATTTGAGAAGGAATACCCCTCCCATCCAGGTTTTCCTTAATGGTGCCAGTTTCTGAAGGCGACAGATTTTTATAAAGGGGAGCCATCGGGGTTCTGGTTGATAGAAATACTGCGATACTTATAAGAATAATGGCAGACAGCAAGATTGCTCCCATGCTGATTTTTTGTTTCTTCGTTCTGCTTGACCAATAAGTCTTTATTTGTTCTGTATAATTCTTAAACGATTCATTCATTACAATCCTCCGGTACTCGACTGCATGTATCTATTACATTGGCATTCTCATTATTTCCTGATACGCTTCGACAACCTTATTGCGCACTTCCATGGTGGTTTGAAGGGTGATGCTGGCTTTCTGTGATGCAATCATCACTTGGTGAAGGTCAACGTTTTCACCCCGTACCAGCTTTCCAGTCATTCGGTCAGAATGTATCTGTGTTTGGTTTACCTCTTCGATTGTCTTCTTAAGCAATTGACCGAAATTCTCTGTAGCATTTGAAGGTGAAACTTGTTTTTTTGAAAAAGACGGACTTAAAACTCCGGGATTCACCGAACTTATACTGTGAATGGCCATAAGTATGTGCCTCCTTATTTACCTATTTCTAATGATTTCATTAAAATTGATTTGTTTGCGTTGAAAACAGTGACGTTTGCTTCATAGGAACGTGTCGCTGAAATAAGGTCTACCATTTCGCGCAGGGGATCGACGTTAGGGAGTTGTACATAACCATCACCATTTGCGTCGGGATGTTCGGGGTCGTAAACCATCTTAAAAGGAGTCTTTTCGTCTTCCTGGATTTTCGAAACTTTTACTCCCTGTCCTACTGAATGGGTTTCTCTGTCATTCATCGCTGCATTCAAGAATGAAGAAAAACCTGCTTCCTTTGGTGCCATTACGATGGATTTTCTTCTATATGGTTCCCATTCTCCATTTCCATTCACTTTCGCCCTTGTGGTATCGACATTGGCCATATTGGAAGAAATGACGTCCATTCGTAACCTTTGTGCTGTCAATGCTGAAGAAGTAGTATTCATACTAGTGAAGATTGACAATGCTATTTCCCTCCTCTTACAACTGACTGCAACGAGTTAAATTTTCCATTAATACGGTCTGTCAAAGCATTGAAATAGATTTGGTTGGATGCCATTTCAGACATTTGGCGGTCTAAATCAACACCGTTCCCGTTATGGTTATATTGATACGCGCTTTTCGTTTTTACTGCTGGATGCTGGTTAGAGGACTGAAAAGTAAAATGCCTGGCATTGGTTCTTTTCGCTTCTAATTGATTAATTGAATCCTGTAAGACTGCCTTAAATTCTACTTCTTTCGCTCTATAGTTTGGGGTATCTACATTGGCAATGTTTTGAGAGATCACTTTCTGATTTAATGAGGCATAATCCAAACCTCTTTCTAAATTCGCAAAAGTGCTGGAAAATAATTTCACATAAAACACCTCTATCCATTTATTTAGCAAGATACGGTTATTTTTACAAATATAACTTCTGTCCGTCCTTATTGTAATGTTTAGGTCGAATAGTGTCTATGAATATTCAGTATTTTTTAAAGAAAAACGTCGAAAAATGAAGAAATTATGACTTTAAACCTATATTACGCCCTGTATTTGGAAATTTATTTTATGTATTTTTACCATAGTGTTTCAGTTATATTTTTATATCATTACAAAGTTTTACAAACTTAATTTTATCAACGTAATCTTCTTTCCACTAGCTGTATTTTTTTCCAATTTAATTGACTGTTTGGAAATGTTTTCAATCGTTTATCTTTATTTACCTTTACTTTCTTACTTTACTAGCCAAATACACTTTCAGTTTGTAATATTGTCGAAAAAAGTCGTAACAGTAATGTAACAACTTAATTTTACTATCCTTATAATAGAAGACAAGACCCCTCACATATCTACCTGTAGTTCTTTTGGCTTATTTAGCAGCCAGTAAATGTCTAAATACAAGACCTAATCAGCAGTTCTTAGTTTTATAAACACAAAAAATCCGTTATTTCTAAAAAGAAATAACGGATTTTGATTATTAGTCATTAATTTGTGCGTAGTTTTTCCAGTTCAAGAAGGAATTTATTGTTTAAAACTTTGATGTATGTTCCTTTCATTCCAAGTGAACGGGATTCAATAACTCCTGCACTCTCTAATTTACGAAGAGCGTTCACAATCACAGAACGGGTGATACCCACTCTGTCAGCGATTTTAGAAGCTACCAGCAAACCTTCATTTCCATTCAATTCTTCAAAAATGTGTTCAATCGCTTCCAGTTCACTGTATGACAGGGAACTGATCGCCATTTGAACGACTGCCTTGCTTCTGGCTTCTACTTCTATTTCTTCAGCTTTTTCACGGAGGATTTCCATACCAACTACTGTAGCACCGTATTCAGCCAGAATAAGATCATCGTCTTCAAAACTTGCTTGCAGACGAGCAAGGATCAATGTACCAAGACGCTCACCACCGCCGATGATTGGTACGATTGTAGTTAAACCGTTCTTGAATAACTCTCTGTTTTCAACTGGGAACGCTGTATATTCACTTTCAACATCCAGGTTTGGAGATGTTTCTTGGATATTGAAAAGATTTTGAGTATATTCTTCCGGGAACTGACGATCTTCTAGCATTTGTTTCATTCTTTCATTTTCGATTTGCTGGTTAATCGCAAATCCTAGCAGCTTACCTCGGCGGCTTACTACAAATACATTTGCTTCAATTACACTACTGAGAGTCTCTGACATTTCCTTGAAGTTTACCGGTTTGCCGGCCGCCTTTTGGAGCATGGCATTAATCGTTCTTGTTTTTCCTAATAAATTCATTTTCATTTCCTCCTAGTACAACTAAATTGCATCTAATATTATATTTTTTATTATTCGAATTCACTAATCTTCTCTTCTATACCCAAATGAGCGATAGAAAAAACTTATAGGATGAATTGGCTTAGATCCTTGTCTTTTGAGATGGCCCCTAATTTATCATCGACATACTGAGGAGTTATTTTAATGGTTTCCAGCGTAATCTCAGGTGCCTCAAAAGATAAGTCTTCAAGCAGCTTCTCCATAATGGTATGAAGTCTCCGCGCACCAATGTTATCGGTATTCTGATTGACGTCATATGCAATTTCTGCCAGCCTACGAATAGCATCGTCAGAAAATTCAATTTGTATACCCTCAGTTTCCATTAATGCTATATATTGCTTTACAATCGCATTATCAGGTTCAATCAGGATACGTACAAAATCCTCGGTCGAAAGCTTCTGGAGCTCAACCCTGATTGGAAAGCGTCCTTGTAATTCCGGAATCAAATCAGAGGGTTTAGACATATGGAATGCACCTGCCCCGATAAATAGCATATAATCAGTTTTGACTGATCCATATTTTGTCACGATGGTCGAGCCTTCAACGATCGGTAATATATCGCGTTGAACCCCTTCCCTGGAGACATCTGCTGATGATTGACCAGAACCTTTACTTGCAATCTTATCAATTTCATCAATGAAGATGATTCCCGATTGTTCTGCTCTGACGATGGCATCCTGTGTTACTTCATCCATATCGATCAGTTTCTGTGCTTCTTCATTAATGAGTACTGTTCGTGCTTCCTTAACTTTCAGCTTTCTCTTTTTCTTTTTCTTCGGCATGAAGTTACTAAGGGCATCCTGCATGTTCATGCCCATTTGTTCCATCCCGGAACCTTGCAGCATATCAAACATCGAAGCTTGCTGTTCTTCCACTTCAATGGAAATGAATTCTTCTTCAAGCTCCCCGTTTTTCAATCGCTGTTCTGCCCTTCTTCTTTGTTCCCTTAAAGAAAGCTCTTCTTGTTTTTCTTCATCCTCATCCTGACTTTGACCAGTGCCATTCCCGCCGAAGATCATCTCAAAAGGATTTTTATAGGATGACGATTTCTTCTTAGAAGGAACGAGCAGCTCGACAAGTCGCATTTCTGCATTTTCAGCCGCACGCTCACGCACGCCTGCCATTTTTTCCTCTTTTACAAGTCGAACAGCCGTTTCCACAAGGTCCCTTACCATAGATTCGACATCACGGCCTACATAGCCGACTTCTGTGAACTTTGTTGCTTCAACCTTGACGAAAGGAGCACGTACCAATTTCGCAATCCTTCTTGCGATTTCCGTTTTCCCCACCCCTGTGGGACCGAGCATCAAGATATTCTTGGGTATTACTTCTTCTTTGATTCCTTCAGGAAGCTGACTTCTGCGGTAGCGATTTCTCAGTGCCACCGCTACGGCTCTTTTTGCATCCTTTTGACCGACTATATATTGATCTAATCTTTCAACTATTTCCCTTGGGGTTAATTGCTCAGCATTTTTTTTCAAATGACACACTCCTAACTTTTGAATAGTGTGAGAAAATTATATAATGAGCTGTTACAATTCTTCTACAATGATCTGTTCGTTTGTATAGACACATATATCTGCAGCAATTTGCAATGATGCTTTAGCAATTTCTTTAGCTGACAGATGTTCGCCGGAATATTGCTTTAAAGCACGTCCGGCCGATAGAGCATAATTCCCGCCTGAACCAATGGCTAAAATGCCATCATCAGGTTCAATTACTTCTCCAGTTCCAGATACAAGAAGTAAGTGTTTTTCATCCATGACGATAAGCATTGCTTCAAGCTTTCTTAATACTTTATCACTGCGCCACTCTTTCGCAAGTTCCACGGCTGCCCGCTGCAGGTTTCCATTGAACTCCTGAAGTTTCCCTTCAAACTTCTCAGACAATGTAAAGGCATCCGCGACCGATCCTGCAAAGCCCGCCAGCACTTTACCATTGAACAGTTTCCGTACTTTTTTTGCAGTATGTTTCATCACGACTGCATTACCAAACGTCACCTGTCCATCACCGGACATGGCAGACTCGCCTTTATGCTGCACAGCAAAAATAGTGGTAGCATGGAATTGATCCATTGTATGACCTCCAATATTAAGCACGCGGATGGTGTGCCAGATATGTTTTTCTTAACTGATCTTTCGTCACATGCGTGTATACTTGGGTTGCAGACAAATCAGAATGTCCCAATAGCTCTTGTACTGTTCGCAAGTCTGCCCCATTATTCAATAAATGTGTTGCAAAAGTATGTCTTAACTTATGCGGGTTTATCCTGCCAGTCAGAGATGCTTTTTCAACTATCTTATTCAGGATAAGACGTATGCCCCGCGTTGTCAGGGCACCTCCACGATGATTGACGAATACGGCAGAGTGACTTCGGTCTTTAATGAGCGAAGGCCGTGATTGATTTATGTATGCTGTCAATGCATCATGAGCAAAGCTTCCGAAAGGGACATACCTTTCTTTGTTGCCCTTCCCTCTTACAAGAATTGTTGACAAAGCCATATCAACATCTTTCAATTGCAGGTCAGCACATTCACTTACACGAATCCCTGTGCCGTAGAGGAGCTCAAAAATCGCTTTGTTGCGGATATCCAATAAAGTATCTCCGTCACATGCCTCGAGCAGGATCTGTATTTCTTCCTCATAAAAAAACTTGGGAAGCCGTTGTTCTTTCTTTGGAAGATTTACAAAAGAAAAAGGATTCGTGCTAAGCTGTTCTTCCCGATTCAGAAATCGGTAAAAGCTTCTTAAGCTTGAGATTTTCTTAGAAATGGATGCTCTCATTAATTTCTTTTCATGAAGACCCGTCAAGAAAATTCTCGCATCAGAATATTCCACTTCCCCTAATGAACGAAGGCCCTGTTCTTTCATAAATACGTAGAACTCCTCGATATCATGACGATATTGTTCAAAAGTATAAGTGGAATAATGCTTTTCTATTTGTAAATACTCTATAAATGAATGTAATTGTTCGGATAATGTATTTGACATATCGTTAACACCTCACAAGGGCTACTAAATAGTAACACAACCTTGAAGCCCATGCAATTAATTTAACAATTTTTTCACAAAGTTCTGAATTGTTTCCAACGCCCGCGCAGCATACTCTTCATTTCGTTCTTTTTTTCCTTTTATTTTTTCAGGAAGGTCCGGGAGCAGACCAAAGTTGGCATTCATAGGCTGGAAATTCCTCTGATTGGCTTTCGTGATATATCTTGCCATGCTCCCTATGGCTGTTTCATGAGGGAAGACAACAGGTTCTGTATCTAAAGCAAGCCTTGCAGCATTGATACCCGCTATCAGTCCGCTTGCTGCGGATTCAACATACCCTTCCACTCCTGTCATTTGACCTGCAAATAACAGGTTCTCCCTTCCCTTTATCTGATAAGTGTCTTTTAGAACATTGGGCGAATTAATGAAGGTATTTCTGTGCATGACCCCATAACGCACGATTTCTGCATTCTCCAGTCCAGGGATCAGTCGGAGTACTTCCTTTTGAGGACCCCATTTCAGGTGGGTCTGGAATCCTACGATATTATATAACGTACCAGCTGCATCGTCTTGTCTTAATTGTACAACCGCATACGGGCGTTTTCCTGTCTTGGGATCTTCTAATCCGACAGGTTTCATGGGGCCGAACAACATTGTTTTCTTTCCTCTCGAAGCCATCACTTCAATCGGCATACAGCCTTCAAAGAATATTTCCTTTTCAAATTCCTTTAAAGGAACGGTTTCAGCAGAGATCAGTGCCTCATAGAAAGTGTTGAATTCTTCCTCGGTCATTGGGCAGTTGAGATACGCCGCTTCCCCTTTATCATAACGGGATTTAAGATAGACTTTATCCATGTCGATCGAATCTTTTTCAATAATGGGTGCTGCTGCATCATAAAAGTACAGGTGTTCTTCTCCGGTCATGCTTTTTATCTTCTCTGACAGACTTTCGCTGGTTAAAGGACCTGTTGCAATGATAGTGATACCATCCGGAATATCAGTGACTTCTCCATGGTATACAGTCACATTCGGATGGTTTTTGACTTTATTTGTAACATGTTCTGCAAATTCATGGCGGTCAACTGCCAAGGCTCCGCCTGCTGGTACCGAGCATGCATCAGCAGCTGAAATGATGACGGAATCGAGATGTCTCATTTCCTCTTTTAAGACACCCACAGCATTCGTTAGCGTATTCGCTCTAAGGGAGTTGCTGCAAACAAGCTCCGCAAACTTATCTGTATGATGTGCTGGCGTTTGACGGACCGGCCTCATTTCAAACAGATTTACCTTTATACCCCTTTTTGCGATCTGCCAAGCGGCCTCGCTTCCGGCTAACCCGGCACCGATTACATTCACAACTGTCATTTTAACGTCCTCCCACTATACCCTCATTTTATCCATTTTGCATTGTACAACTACACCTATTATGTAAAAAAGTTATAAGCAATTCGAAATTAAAGATGTTAGGTCTTTTGTATAAATTTACAAATATGAAAAATGTTTTACAATCATTCAAAAACAGAAAAGAACTGACCCGGCAGGCAATAGAATGATTGCCTTCTGGGACAGTCCCTCGTTACATTGTATAAGTACTTCAGCGAAGAAGCAATCGTTTTTTATTGACTCCCTCTTATTTCTGCGGTTCTTCTTTATAATCACAGTTCGTACACTGTACCTGGTTGCCTTTTTTAAGCTTTTTCTCTACCAGCAGTTCTGAACATTTTGGACATTTTCTTTCAATCGGCTTATCCCATGAGAGGAAATCACATTCCGGATATTGATCGCAGCCGTAAAAAATCCGTTTCTTTTTACTTTTTCTTTCTATAATATTCCCTTTTTCACATTTAGGGCATTTAACGCCTATTTCTTTAACAATCGGCTTCGTGTTCCGGCAGTCTGGGAAATTGCTGCATGCCATGAACTTTCCATACCGGCCCATCTTGAAGACCATGGAATGTCCGCACTGCTCGCAGTCTTCGCCTGCAGGTTCATCACGGATTTCGATTTTTTCCATTTCATTTTCTGCCTTGACCAAATGTTTTTCAAAATCGCGATAGAATTCGTCTATGATTCTTGCCCATTTCACTTTCCCGTCCTCAATATCATCCAGGCTTCTTTCCATCGTGGCAGTGAATTCTACATCGATGATTTCGGGAAAGAACTCCCTGACGAGTTCCAAAACAATCTCTCCCAGTTCGGTCGGGATAAACCTTTTATTATCAAGGGAGACATACCCTCTTCTTTGAATCGTATCAAGTGTCGGCGCGTACGTAGATGGTCGGCCGATCCCGAGTTCTTCAAGCGTCTTGACAAGTCGTGCCTCCGTATATCTTGGGGGCGGCTGAGTGAAATGCTGTTTAGGATCAATCAGTTCACTTTTTACTTTATCGTTTTCTTTAAGTTCAGGGAGGAGATTGTCTTTTTCTTCCTTCTGGTCGTCAGACCCTTCGACATATACCTTCATAAACCCCTGGAACTTGACTTTCGAGCCGTTCGCCCTGAAATAGACCGGACCATTCACCAGATCTACACTCATGGTATCCATTATGGCTGGTGCCATCTGGCTGGCCACAAAACGTTCCCAGACTAGTTTATACAGGCGGTATTGGTCCCTTGAAAGGAACTCCTTTACTGAACCGGGGTCTCTGAGCGTGCTTGTCGGACGGATTGCTTCATGCGCATCCTGGGCTTTCTGTTGTTTCTTTTCTTTTCTTTCCGACTGTCTTACGAAATCATCACCATATTTTGTTGTGATATATTCGTTAGCTTCCTTTTGAGCTACTTCAGAAGTACGCGTGGAATCGGTTCTCATATAGGTAATCAAACCCACGGTGCCTTCTTTCCCTATGGCGATACCTTCATATAATTGCTGTGCAAGCATCATCGTTTTCTTTGCACGGAAATTTAATTTTCTGGCAGCTTCCTGCTGTAATGATGAAGTGGTAAAAGGAGGAGCGGGATTACGCTTTCTTTCCTTTTTCGTCACTTTATTCACTTCAAAGGATTTACCTTTTACTTTTTCGAGGACAGACTTTACTTCCTCTTCGGTTTTTAAATCGACTTTTTTTCCATCCAGCCCATAAAAAGAAGCTTGGAAGGTTTCTTTATCTTTCTTGAATTCAGCTTCAATGGACCAATATTCTTCTGGCGTGAAATTCTTTATTTCGTTTTCTCGGTCAATGATCAACCTTACCGCAACGGACTGCACCCTTCCGGCACTTAAACCTTTTTTTACTTTCTTCCATAGCAGCGGGCTTATGTTATAACCGACCAGTCTGTCTAGTATTCTTCGGGCCTGCTGTGCATCGACTAGATCCATATTGATTGGACGCGGATGTTTAAAAGATTCTTTAATCGCATCTTTTGTGATTTCATTGAATACTACCCGGCACTGGGATTCAGTATCCATATCCAAGCTGTGAGCCAGATGCCATGCAATTGCTTCCCCTTCTCTATCGGGGTCGGCTGCGAGAAAGATCTTTTTTGCTTTTTTAGCAGCTGTTTTCAGCTCTTTCAACACTGGTCCTTTACCGCGTATGGTTATATATTTAGGCTCGAATTCTTTTTCCACATCGACACCCATTTGACTCTTTGGTAAATCTCTCACGTGCCCCATGGAGGCCCGTACTTTATATTTTTTTCCTAAATAACGTTCAATCGTTTTCGCCTTAGCCGGCGATTCCACTATTACTAAATAATCTGCCATCCAATATGCCTCCTTGAAGAGGATAATAATCACTGTTTATTTTACAACCTGTATAAAAGGCACCGAGGTAAACGGTTTCATGCCTCTCCATACAGTATAAAGTTTTTTCATTCAGTGCGGAGTTTTCACCCCGGTTATCTCGTTAACTTCTCTTCTATTGTTTTCGATACCTGTTGCAAAATGTATAACAGTTTGCAAAGAATTGCAACCTTTTTGTATAAAATACTGCTATAAAATCTCTATTTGATGGAAAAAGTGATGCTTTATTACATGATTTTATATAATTTTCTGGAACTTTATACATGGAGCTCAGAAAAAATATCTTCTATAGATAATACCATTTTAGCCCCTTCTTTTATCAAGGTATTGGTTCCTTCGGAAAGCTTATGATCGAGGGCCCCTGGAATACAGAGAATTTCTCTTCCTTCATTCAACGCATAGTCTGCCGTAATAAAGGTGCCGCTCTTCTTTTCTGCTTCCGTTACTAATATTGCATGGGATAGACCGCTTATGATCCTGTTTCTGATAGGGAACTGCCATTTCTGAGGTTTTGTATGGGGGGGATATTCAGATATAACGAGCTGATGCTTCATCATGTATTCGGCAAGCTGAATATTTTCATGCGGATAGATATGCTGGAATCCACCCGCTATCACACCTATGGTATGCCCTTTGCAGTGGATAGCCATTTTGTGGGCCATTGTATCTGCCCCCCGGGCAAGCCCGCTGACAATCACTATCTCCTTTCCTGCCAGTTCCGGCATCATTTTTCGGAGATTATCTTCGGTATAAGAGGTAGCCTGCCTCGAACCGACAACTGCAAGCTTTATAGGAAAGTGAAGGAGCTCTTTTTTTCCTTTCAGAAAAATGATAAACGGGGGATCATACACATTTTTAAGAAGTTCGGGATATTCTTCATCATATAATGATAGCCAATGAATCTCATTCCTGCGATAACGTTCTTCATATATATGGAATGGAATGGTGTGGAGATCGCTGTGAAACATTTCAGCATTTGATGCTGTTGACTGCGATAGTTGCTGTATTGAAGCTGGAGATAGATCGTAGATCCCTGAGGGGTTTGACATCCTGGATAATAGCAGCTTAGTCCCTTTCAGCCCAAGACCTCTGCAATGCTGCATCTGAAATAGCAAGCGGGTTATTTCCTTCATTCGAGCCTCCTGTAGATAGTTTAATAGGGAACAGATGCAAAGAGGCTGAAAGCAAACATGCCCAGCCTCTTACATCTGATTGATTAATGTGTTTTACATTTATCGAAGATTCCTTCTTCTTTAAGAACCTTAATTAATGTTTCTCCCATATCAGAAGGAGTAGGAGCCACTTGAATTCCACATTCGTTCATCACGCGGATCTTTTCATCAGCCGTTCCTTTACCTCCTGAAATGATTGCACCGGCATGCCCCATGCGTTTTCCTGGAGGAGCCGTACGTCCACCGATGAAGCCTACTACAGGCTTGGTCATATTGGCTTTGATCCACTCAGCTGCTTCTTCCTCAGCCGTTCCTCCGATTTCACCGATCATGATGACTGCATACGTATCTTCGTCTTCATTGAAAGCTTTCAATACATCAATGAAATCCGTTCCATTTACTGGATCTCCACCGATACCAACGGCAGTTGACTGGCCGATTCCAGCTTGGGAAAGCTGATGGACGGCTTCGTATGTCAATGTCCCTGAACGGGATACAACGCCCACATGGCCTTTTGTATGAATGTATCCAGGCATGATACCGATTTTACATTCTTCAGGAGTGATGACTCCCGGACAGTTTGGTCCTACCAGACGTGTTTTCTTGCCTTCCATATAACGTTTCACTTTAACCATATCGAGTACCGGGATATGCTCTGTGATACAAATAGCTAAATCAAGTTCAGCATCAACCGCTTCCATGATTGCATCTGCTGCAAATGGAGCAGGAACATAGATTACTGAAGCGTTGACTCCTGTTGCTTTCTTAGCTTCTTCAACTGTATTGAAGACAGGTACGCCTTCAACCTCAGTTCCGCCTTTACCAGGTGTGACACCTGCCACGATTTGTGTGCCGTATTCAAGCATTTGCTTTGTATGGAAAAGAGCTGTTGATCCAGTGATCCCCTGTACAACAACCTTTGTATCCTTATTAATAAATACGCTCATTTGTCCCCCGCCTTTCTTAGCCTACTTGCTCAACGATTTTTTGTGCACCATCTGCCATTGATTCAGCTGCAATGATATTCAATCCGGACTTATTCAGGATCTCTTTACCTAAATCTACATTAGTACCTTCAAGGCGAACGACTAACGGTACTTCCAGACCGATTTGCTTAGCTGCTTCAACAACACCGGTTGCGATCACATCACATTTCATGATTCCGCCAAAGATATTGACAAAAATACCTTTTACGTTTTCATCAGAAAGGATGATCTTGAATGCTTCCGTTACTTTCTCAGCAGTTGCACCGCCCCCTACATCAAGGAAGTTAGCCGGATCTCCGCCGTAATGCTTCACGATGTCCATCGTTGCCATTGCAAGTCCTGCACCATTGACCATGCAGCCAATGTTACCGTCCAATGAAATATAACTTAGGTCGTACTTAGAAGCTTCGATTTCTTTTGCATCTTCTTCTTCAAGGTCCCGTAATTCCGTGACATTCTTTTGACGGTATAATGCGTTTGAATCGAAGTTGAACTTCGCATCCAATGCCATTACATCCCCATCACCAGTCACAACCAAAGGGTTGATTTCAACGATTGAAGCATCCTTTTGGACATACACGTTGTAAAGTCCCAACATAAATTTCGCAGCTTTATTCACTAGCTCTTTTGGAATATTGATGTTGAATGCGATACGGCGTGCCTGGAATCCAGTCAATCCTACCACTGGATCGATGTACTCTTTAAAGATTTTTTCAGGAGTCGCTTCCGCAACTTCTTCAATTTCAGTTCCGCCTTCTTCGGAAGCCATCAGAACAACCTGTGAAGTGGCACGGTCCAATACTAGTCCAACATAATACTCTTTCTTGATATCACAGCCCTCTTCGATAAGTAAGCGCTTTACTTCCTTACCTTCCGGACCAGTCTGATGAGTGACCAATGTTTTCCCTAGTAACTCTTCTGCATATGTACGCACTTCGTCAAGGCTCTTAGCAATCTTGACACCGCCCGCTTTACCGCGGCCACCTGCGTGAATTTGTGCTTTTACTACATAAACGCTTGAATTTAGCGTTTTCGCCGCTTCTACTGCTTCTTCAGCTGTAAAAGCCACTTTACCATTTGGTACGGACACCCCGTAATTTCTGAGGATTTCTTTACCTTGATATTCATGGATATTCATTTTCCATCCTCCTATCAAACTCTTCAAAAAATAGACTGCGCTTTCATTGTATAAAATGACAGTTTATCTGTCTACCATTATGCTAAAAATATTATATTAATTTAAAAATTCTGAACAGTCTTCATCCTGATTCACATTATTTGGCGGGTTATCAACTCTTTTACAGCTGCAATTTATTATTCTCATAAAATTATTTTCGACTATTTTCGAACTACTCCAACTTATCGGCGTTTACTATTTTCCATTTCTTTATCCAGTCTGTATATAAAGGCAAACACTTCCGCTACAGCTCCATAGAGCTCTTCAGGGATGGACTCACCGATATCGAGCCTGCCGAGGAGAGATAAAAGACTTTTATCCTCCTGAATCGCAACCCCGTGTTCATTTGCTTTAGAAATGATATTTTCCGCAATGATGCCTTTTCCCTTAGCCAGGACCCTCGGTGCAGATTCACCTGATTGATCGTATCCAAGGGCGATTGCTTCTTTTCTTGGATGTGATGTCATATTTTCAAATCCACTCCTGTATAAGAGACGTTCTGAATCTCTTGCATCTGCGTAAAGGCATCTTGATTTTCCGGTTTTTTCACCTTCACCGAAGAAAGCTGATAATTCATCCGGTGGAGTGAATCTTTAAGGGCCGGGATGAATGATTGAAAATATTGATTCACTGAATCTTGTTCATTCCAGATTGATAGAGAAATGACCCTGTTTTGCACGTGCATGTCCACAAGTGTTTCTTTAAGGCTGTCCAATTGGAGATAGAATAAGATTCTGCAGTGATCACTGTCGATTTTTCCCTTTTCTTTTTCTTTTCCCATCCACTGCACGGTTATGTCTGTGTGACGTCCGAATAAATACAGCGGGAATTGGTGGACGATATTCATAATGGAGGATTGCTCCCATGAAATCAGAGCCGGGTGGTTCATTTTCATCACGAGCCTTTCTGCAAGGTCCCTTATTTCTGCACCCGGGTGGTAAAGGAATAACTGGGTCAGCTTCTCTTTTAGTGTTGTAGAAGCAGCAGCGTTTTGCGGCTGGCTGTGAAGCTGGGATTCTAAATTGAATCCGAATGTGCGCAACATTTTTTTCAAGGCTTGTCCCAAATCTTCGCCTCTCAGATTGGACATCAATTCTGCGTCAATACCAGCGCTTATCATGTTGAAGATTTTCCCTTCATTTGTTAGCGGCAGCCTGGATTCCCATTTTGAGAGAAGCGTGGAATAGTTCCTTTCGAGCTGTTGCTTTTTGCTATCACCCAACAGATCAATCACATTCCCCGTCTTTCCATCCGATGAGTGTTCCAAGGTATATTTCACGACTTGTTCGATACTTTTTCTATTAGCCGTCCCCTCTTTACTTCCTTCAGCAGCTAACGTAGAAATGATTTTATCCAGTTCCTTCAAGGATTTAGAATCCTGAAGAGCAAGCACTTCCTTCATATTGGCCATTAGTGTTTGAAGTTGCTTGATTATGGTATTGTTTTCAACTAATGCACTGGAAAGCGAACTCTTCAATCCTTCGGTCAGCCGATGAAAGGTAAGGTCTTTAGGAAGTATTCCCAAAGACTTCAGCAGCTCAAAATTTCCGAGTCGTTTTGAAAAGGGTTCTGACTGATTCAGTGCATTTTCCATCGCTTTAATCGCCATTTGCTTTGCAGTATGAAACTGAAGAGGTTCTTGAATCTTCTTAATGAGAATCAGCGTGTCATGCTCGGATCCTGATACTGTTAAACGCTCTTTAAGGCTGTTTAACAGTCCGCTGAAAGTATCCTGAGCCTTTCCTGCTTCCAATGAGAGCATCACCTTCTCTGACAAAGGCAGATGATTTTTCAGCATATGAATCAATACCGGGAGTCGTGTTTTTAGATTCCCGGTATTGATCTGTTCTGATGCAAATTGAATGAGTTCCTTGGTGACAGGGATCTTATTGTCGATCATTTCTTTTACAACATTGAGGAGTACTTTGTCGGCGGGCTGCTTATGTAATTGGTTGATCAAAGCCTGTGCTGCATTTGCACTATTTTTTTCTCCTGGAATCTTTTGAATGAGACTGAGACTTAGCATGTCTTCCGTTTGATTTACCCTGACTAAATAGTGTCTGCCTGTCTCCAGGGGCGCATCAAGCTTTGCGATGAACTTTTGACCTGCGGAGGATACCTCAGCCATACCATCTCCAATAAGCTTATGTACAGATACATGTAGAATCCTTCCGTCCTGCATGGAGAACGGCTTGCTTTTTACATGGGATGAAGCTTGTGAATTGTATGCTCCTTGAATGTCATTCATCTCTTATTACTCCCCTATCATTTCAAGTCACAGTCTTTTACCGGAGCAAAACTCCTTCTGTGTATCGGTGTTACCCCTTTTTCGCTTAAACCGTCCAGATGTTCCCTGGTCCCGTAGCCGGCGTTTTGCTCAAATCCATATCCAGGGTATTTCACAGCATAATCTTTCATGAGTTTATCACGTGTCACTTTCGCAATGATTGAAGCTGCAGCAATTGAAATACTCCTCGAATCCCCTTTTATGATTGATTCTTGCGGATAAGGAGTTTGCAGTTTCATGGCATCGATCAATAGATAATCCGGTTGATAATCCAGATTTGCGATGGCATGGAGCATTGCTTTCTTTGTGGCTTCATAAATATTTATCGAATCGATTTCGTCTGCTTCAATCATCCCGATTCCTATGGAATGAGCTTCTTCCCGGATCACGTCAAAATATTCATTTCTTTTCGATTCAGATAGCTTTTTACTGTCGTTCAAGCCTGCCAGGTAAAAGTCTTGAGGTAAAATGACCGCGGCAGCAACGACAGGTCCTGCCAATGGTCCCCTGCCCACTTCGTCTATACCTGCAATCAATGAAAAACCTTCCCCGTATAATTTCTTTTCAAAGACAGTCAGAATCGCAAAGTCTTCCTTTTCTTTTTCGAGCCTTTGCTGGTTCCGGTTATAGTTCTCTATGATTTTTTGTACACCTTTTCTTTTGTCTTGATGTAATCGTTTCATCAGCGGATCATCTTTTGACATCTTATCTACAAGCGACTTGATTTCCTTGATCGTCATATTTTTCAGGTCCAATGAATTGTACTCCTTTTCTATATATCGGATCTTTCTCACAAAAATAAAGAGGCATCCATAAAGGGCGTTTACCTCTTTAAAGAGCCTCTATCTTTATTTCATTCCTCTTCGCTTTCCAACTCTTCGATCATATCGAATGTCATCGGCCCAAGCTGGACACTCCTGATATCACGGATGATCACTTCTGAAGTCTTATCGTAATCGACTTGGCCCCCACCCATCAGGCATCCCCGCTTTTTACCTACTGCATCGAATTTCTCAAGGATTTCGTCCGGAATCTCGTCAAGGCTGTAGCGTTCCATCAAACGTTCAGGGTAATGAGCCTCGAGGAATTTCAAACCAAATAATGCGATATCCTGTAAATTCAAGATGGTATCTTTGATTGCTCCTGTAAGAGCGAGTTTATAACCGACTTGTTGATCTTCGAATTTTGGCCAAAGAATCCCAGGGGTATCAAGAAGTTCAAGTTCTTTGCCCACTTTGATCCATTGCTGGGCTTTTGTTACTCCTGGAGTATTTCCAGTCTTGGCGATATTCTTTTTTGCAAGACGATTGATTAGCGTAGATTTTCCAACATTAGGTATCCCCACAATCATCGCTCTTATAGCACGGGGTCTCATACCGCGGGACTTCATACGGTCAAATTTCTCTTTAAGGATTTCTTTCGCTGATTGAACGATTGAATGGAGACCTTTTCCACCCTGGGCATTTACAGCAAGTGCTGTGATACCGCGTTCTTCAAAATAAGAGATCCATTGATCGGTTTTCACCGGATCTGCCATATCTGCCTTGTTAAGCAGGACGAGCCGGGGCTTCTGCCCGATGATTTCTTCAATCATGGGATTCCTCGAAGATAATGGGATGCGTGCATCCACAAGTTCAATGACAATATCTACGAGCTTTAATTTTTCGCTTACCTGCCTGCGGGCTTTAGCCATATGTCCCGGAAACCATTGTATCGTCATATGACCACCTCCAAACTTACTTTTAACTATTATTCCACTATACCCATATCTTTAACAGGCCAATAAATGAATTTGGTGTCACCGATTACTTCTTCAAATGGGATCGTTCCGATATGACGGCTGTCCTTACTGAATCGGCGGTTGTCACCCATTACAAAAATTTCGCCTTCAGGTACGGTTTCTCTATCTATGATATCTTTTAGTGAAAAGTCCTCTGTTAACGGACCTTCACTCACCTGCTCTTTGTACTCTTGTAAATATGGCTCTTTAAAGGCCTTGCCGTTTACGTATAATGTATCATTCTTATATTCTATCTTATCTCCGGGCAGGCCTATCACACGTTTAATATAGTCCTTTTGCTCTGGAGCATGAAATACGACGATATCGAATCTGTCAGGCTCTCCTAGCTTATTAACAATCATCCGATCGCCATTTTCTAAAGTCGGTGTCATAGATAATCCGTCAACCACGATCGGTGCAAATAAAAAATATCTGATAATAGCCGCCAGGCCCACCGCGATCAAAAGAGCCTTCATCCATTCCCACCACTCGTTTTTCTCTTTCGCCAACACATCCACCACCCTATGTAATTTCCTATCTTTTTCTATTCTACTAGAAAATCCTTTTTTTCTCATTATAAAAGGAGGAATTACTCCATTAGCCCCAACCTCTGAACCATGGTAATCCGGGGATTCCACTCTTATTATGTCCCTCAGGAAATTTACTGATTGACTCATTATGAACAGCAGGATGTTTTAAAGAGCAAGTAAATTATGCTGGACCTTCATCCAATACAAATTAAACAAGAAGAAAAGGAGCTTGTCTCCAAGCTCCTTTTCGTACGTTCTTGATTATCGAATTTCTTTAATACGAGCCGCTTTACCGCGAAGGTTACGCAGGTAGTAAAGTTTCGCACGACGGACTTTACCGCGCCGTACTACTTCTAATTTAGCGATTTTAGGTGTGTGTACTGGGAAAGTACGCTCAACACCTACACCGTAAGAAATTTTACGAACAGTGAATGTTTCGCTGATTCCGCCTCCACGGCGTTTGATTACTACACCTTCGTATACCTGAATACGTTCACGAGTACCCTCAACGATGTTAACGTGTACACGTACAGTATCACCAGGACGGAAAGATGGTAGATCAGAGCGAAGCTGTTCTTTAGTAATATCTTCGATTAATTTGTGCATCTTATTCAACTCCTTCCAACAGATGCTCTTACAAAAGCGATGGATTGCAGCGGAACATCGGGATCAGTGGTTATGAGGATAACTCCTCAAGCCACAAAGAATATATTAACATACTGAATGTCAGGATGCAATAGATTATCTGGACTTTTCCCATTCCTCTATCCATTGTTTTTGTTTATGGGATAAATCGTGGCTTTCGAGTAAGTCCGGCCTTCTTTCGAACGTTCTCCTGAAGCTTTCTTTTTCTCTCCACTCTTCAATTACACGATGGTTGCCGGAGATAAGCTCAGCAGGCACTTTCATCCCTCTGAAGTCGGCTGGACGAGTATAATGTGGATGTTCAAGCAGACCTGAAGAGAACGAATCCAGAATCGGGGAATCTTCATTACCCAGGACGCCCGGCAGGAGCCTCACAACACTGTCGATGACGACCATCGCTCCAAGCTCGCCGCCTGTCAATACATAGTCCCCGATTGAAACCTCATCTGTCACCACATGTTCCCTAATTCTCTCATCATATCCCTCATAATGGCCGCAGATGAAAATCAAGTGTTCTTCCTTTGCTAACTCCTCAGCCTTGGCTTGGGTGTAGCGCTCTCCCTGTGGACACATCAAGATGACTCGCGGCTTTGTTTCATTCTCGCTTTTGAGGCTTTCCACCGCATCAAAAATCGGCTGAGGTTTGAGGACCATACCGGCTCCGCCGCCGTATGGATAATCATCGACCTGGCCATGTTTATTGTCGGCATACTCGCGGAAATTAACTACGTTATACGTCACAGCTTGCTTTTCATGGGCTTTCTTCAAGATCGACTCTCCAAAAATACCATCAAACATAGAAGGGAATAAAGACAATACATCGATTTTCATCATGAAAGCAGCCCTTCCAATGGCTCAATCGTAATCAACCCTTCTTCTATATCGATTTCCTTTACAACATCCTCAATATAAGGAATCAAATGCTCTTTTCCTTTCTCTCCCTTAACGACCCATACATCGTTCGCACCCGGACTCAGAATTTCTTTCACCGTACCTATCTCTTCACCAAGGCCTGTTACGACCTTGCAGCCAACGATTTCGTGGTAGTAGTACTCGCCTTCTTCAAGTTCCTGCAATTGATCTTCCTGAACCTTCAGAACCCCTTCTTTGAATATCTCCACCTGATTGATATCGTGGTATCCCTCGAAAGTTAAAAGGTCAAAACTCTTATGCGTTCTGTGAGATTCAATGGTCAGCGAAATAGGTTCTTTCTTTTTGGGAAGAAAAAGGTAGAGCTCATTCCCTTTACTATAACGTTCTTCAGGAAAGTCCGTACTGGATACAACCTTCACTTCCCCTTTGACTCCATGCGTATTGACGATTTTACCTACATTAAACCATTTTTCCATACTTCCACCTCTTGTTGTCACCGAATTTCTTTGACGATTCCGTCTTCTATTATGATTGTTTTTGACAAAGCCTCTTCATCCCAATTGTCACCAACTTGAATATCTATCATACCTTTAACTTCCTTCTCTTTCAATTCACTGCCGATCGGGAGAATCTCCAGCTGCTCCAGTTGAAAATCCAACAGCTTGATTTTATCAAGTTTCTCATCCATTTCCTTTTGAAAATGCTGGCTTAGTTTATGAGAAGGATATTTCTTTGCACGTTCAATCTTCTTCCATTCGAATTGCAGCTGTTCATGCTCACGTTTCAATTGAACCTTTTGATTCTCATATCGTTTCAGCAGGACTTCTTTCGTACTCTCAGTCAGTACTTGCTTAACAGTGATTGTATGTATAATATTCAACGTTTTTCCCCTCCTTATTTCACCCCCAGAGATGACTTGAAAAAGGGTGTTTTCTTAGGGAGTTGTAGATGTACACATGTTTCGGGATATGAAAAAGGGGACTGACTTTGATAAGGCTGTATGAACCTTTTTGGGTCAGTCCCCTACTCTCCAAGAGATGATTGAATGCGATTAATTACCGCTATTATTCAACAATCTCTAAAAAGATTTTTTTCTGTTGTGAAGATCCTGCTGCAGCGTATACCACAGTTCGAATCGATTTAGCTACTCTCCCTTGTTTTCCGATCACCTTTCCCATGTCCTCAGGATGAACAGACAACTTATAGGTTACCCCGTTTGATCCTTCTTCGATATCGATATGAACATCTTCAGGATAATCGACCAAGGGTTTCACAATCGTTAGAATAAGATCTTTCATCGATCTGATCGATTACTTGCTGTTTTTAGCATTGTGGAATTTTTCCATAATGCCTTGTTTTGAGAATAAGTTACGAACTGTGTCAGATGGCTTCGCACCATTTGAAAGCCATTTAAGAGCAAGCTCTTCATCGATTTTCACTTCAGCTGGCTTAGCAACCGGGTTGTAAGTTCCAACTGTTTCGATTTGACGTCCATCACGTGGTGAACGAGAATCTGCTACTACGATACGATAGAAAGGAGATTTTTTTGCTCCCATACGTTTTAATCTGATTTTTACTGCCATTATTAAAGCACCTCCGAATAGTTTCACACAAGTTAGTATGATATCAAATGTGTATTTTGTTTGTAAAGTGTTTTTTCTTAACAGTTCAATTTTTTTTGCAAAAACTGAACGGAATAACCTACATGAATGGGAATTTCATCCCTTTTTTCTTACCTTTACCCTGCATGCCGCTCATTTGTTTCATCATTTTTTTCATGTCTTCAAATTGCTTCAGCAGGCGGTTCACTTCCTGGATGGACGTTCCGCTTCCTCTTGCAATGCGTTTACGGCGGCTTGCATTGATAGTTTCAGGATGAATCTTTTCATTTTTAGTCATCGATTGGATGATCGCTTCGACATGACTAATCTGCTTTTCATCAACCTGAAGCTTATCCAGGCCTTTCATTTTATTCGCTCCCGGCATCATTTTCAATAATTCATCGAGAGGACCCATTTGTCTTACCTGTCCCAATTGCTCCAGGAAATCATCAAATGTGAAAGACATGGTGCGCATTTTTTGTTCCAGTTCTTTGGCTTTTTCTTCATCCACATTGGCCTGTGCCTTCTCGATTAGAGAGAGGACATCACCCATGCCGAGGATCCTTGAAGCCATTCGTTCTGGATGAAAAGGTTCTAGTGCATCCATTTTTTCACCCATACCGACAAATTTGATCGGTTTGTCAGTGACAGAACGGATTGATAAAGCTGCCCCGCCTCGTGTATCACCATCAAGCTTGGTTAATACAACACCAGAGATGCCAAGCGCTTCGTTGAAACTTTGCGCAACATTAACAGCATCTTGACCTGTCATCGCATCGACAACGAGGAAAATCTCATCCGGATTTGAAAGTTCCTTGATCTCTTTCAATTCTCCCATCAGGTTTTCATCAATGTGCAGCCGGCCTGCGGTATCAATCAGTACATAATCGTGATGTTCTTCTTTTGCTTTCTCGATCGCCTGCTTCGCAATTTCAACCGGGCTCACTTGATCTCCTAAAGAGAAGACAGGCAGACTGAGCTGCTTCCCGACGGTTTCCAGCTGTTTGATGGCAGCCGGTCGATAGATATCTGCCGCTACAAGCAAAGGCTTCCGATTATGTTTCTTCCGGAGCAGATTTGCAAGTTTTCCAGTGGTCGTCGTTTTACCGGCACCCTGTAATCCGACCATCATAATGACCGTCGGTGGTCGTTTGGCCACAGCAATCTGACTTTGTTCGCCGCCCATTAATTCAGTAAGCTCTTCTTGAACCACCTTGATGACTTGCTGTCCGGGTGTGAGGCTCTTCATGACTTCCTGCCCGACAGCACGTTCGCTTACTTTCTTAACGAATTGCTTAACCACTTTAAAATTAACGTCTGCTTCTAGGAGAGCAAGACGAACTTCACGCATCATTTCTTTAACATCCGCTTCAGAGATTTTACCTTTACCGCGGATTTTCTGAATTGTACCTTGCAGTCGGTCGGCTAATCCTTCAAATGCCATTCATGCCGCCTCCTAATCCAATATTTCAAGATCATCAATGAGCTTCAGACAGACAGAAGAATCAATTGATGAATCTTCTATACTATTTCTTAATTGAGCAAGAATCTCGTTGCGTTCTTGAAATTTCTTAAATAATAAAAGCTTTTCTTCGTATTCCTCAAGCATTGCTTCTGTACGTTTAATGTTATCATAGACTGCTTGTCTGGATACATGGTACTCTTCAGCAATTTCACCCAGTGAGAAATCATCCAGGTAATAGAGGGACATATAGCTTCTTTGCTTTGGAGTTAACAAAGATTGATAAAAGTCATAGAGATAGTTCATTCTGGTTGTTTTCTCTAACACGATATCCCTCCTTGTTAAGTGAAAAACCTTTACATATGAAGAATACAGATTTTGAGCGTGTTTGTCAAGGTTTCGTCTATATTTTTTAGATGTAAACCAGGGCTGCTTGACTCCGCTTTTGATTTCCGTGCAAGACTTCGCTTTCCGCGGGTAGCCCGTGAGCCTCCTCGGCTTCGCCTGCAGGAAGAAAAGCGGAAGGGCTTTGCTCAAAGGCGCGTTGCATAAGGTGAATCGCGATCCATATGAAAGTATCCATAACATTGGATGATTAAATAAGGGGAGAAATTTCCCTTAATGAAGAAATGGAACTGAAAACAGTTAAAATAACGGGAAGTTTTACTTCTATTTACTTAAAAACCATTAAAATTGGGGATCTATGCACGATTAGAAGAAGATTTTCCTTTTATTTACCCGTATCCAAGCGAGCTTCAGCAGATTAGCGGGAAAATTTCCCCTTATTTATATCTTTAGTTATTCTATAAAGGATAAAGTATCCTGCGAATTCGAAAATTACCAACCTGTTCTCTAGTTTAATAAATGTTTACCTCATTTTCATATCTTTCAACTTTGGAAACTAAACGAACACGTTAGCCAGATTATAAAAAACATTGTAATTGAAGCATTACAGAATGTTCTGTAACGCTTCTATTTAGCGCAGTTTCGGTAACCAGTTCATATACAAATTAGATCCGGTATTCCTTAAAAAGCTTGTTATATCCAATAAAAAAAGGGTTGCAAAATCATTACGATTTGCTTCCCTTTTTTTATAGTTTGTACCTAAAAAAGAACCCGTTACTATAAAAGCTGCTTTTCTTTGTAGTTTATTCTTCTTTATCCACCAGGTTGGAGAAAAGTCCATAGACGTATTTTTCTGCATCGAATGGCTGGAGGTCGTCCATTTTTTCTCCGAGTCCGACGTATTTGACTGGTACGTTCAGTTCGTTTCGGATCGCTAGGACGATTCCACCTTTGGCTGTTCCATCAAGCTTTGTCAGCACGATTCCTGATACATTTGTAGCTTCCTTGAATGTTTTTGCCTGGATCATGGCATTTTGACCGGTTGTGGCATCGAGTACAAGCAGCACTTCATGCGGCGCCCCTGGGATTTCCCTTTCGATTACCCGTTTCACCTTTTCCAATTCTTTCATCAAGTTTACTTTGTTTTGGAGACGTCCTGCTGTGTCACAGATCAGGATATCCGCTTTTTTGGCTTTTGCCGATTGGACAGCATCAAACATCACAGCTGCAGGATCGCTGCCGGCAGCTTGTTTGATGACCGGCACTCCCACTCTTTCTCCCCAGACTTCCAATTGTTCGATTGCACCGGCACGGAAGGTGTCCCCTGCTGCAAGAACGACATTCTTTCCTTCTTCCTTAAACATATGAGCCATTTTTCCAATGGTAGTGGTTTTCCCCACTCCGTTTACTCCTACAAACAAAATGACGGTGAGCTCATCTTCCTTGATATTCAATGAGCCGTCCTCATCATTCCCCCCCTGATAGATTTCCACCAGCTTTTCAGATATAACCGGCTGGATTTCTTCAGTGTCCTGGATATTGCGTCGTTTAACTTCCATTTTCAATTCATCGATCAGTTCCATCACCGTATCGAAACCGACATCTGCACCGATTAGTATTTCTTCAAGTTCTTCGAAGAAATCTTCATCCACTTTACGATAGCGTGCAACCAGGTCGTTCACTCTGGAACTGAAATTATTTCGGGTTTTGCTCAACCCATCTCTGAATTTCCCAGTTACACTGTCACTGGATTCCGTGAATTTATCTTTAAGTTTTTTGAAAAAACTCATCTTTGACACCTCGCCTATTTAGTTTCAAGTAATTCATTTGTCTCTTGAAGCCTTACAGAAACAAGTTTGGATACTCCTGATTCCTGCATCGTAACCCCGTACAGTACATGGGCTTCTTCCATCGTCCCTTTACGATGGGTAATGACGATAAATTGGGTATCGCCGCTGAATTTCTTTAAGTATTGACTGAACCGCTGTACGTTCGCTTCGTCCAGTGCCGCCTCGACTTCATCAAGAATACAGAATGGCACGGGCCGTATTTTAAGAATGGAGAACAAGAGGGCGATCGCTGTTAATGCTCTTTCTCCACCGGACATCAAACCAAGATTTTGGAGCTTTTTTCCAGGAGGCTGCGCCACTATATCGACACCTGTATGAAGGAGGTCTGATGGATCCGTGAGTTTAAGTTCAGCACGTCCGCCTCCAAAGAGTGCTTTGAAGACGCCCTCAAATTCAACCTGTATCGCTGAAAATGTTTGATCGAAACGTCTTATCATTTCTGTATCCATTTCGTTGATGACTTGATACAGCGTGTCTTTTGCTTCAGTCAGATCATTCTTCTGTTCGAGCAGGAATTCATACCTTTCCTTCACACGCTCATACTCATCGATTGCTCCTATATTTACCGTTCCCAGCTCTTCAAGGGCTAATTTAACAAGCTTTACTTTTCTTCTGGCTTCTTCCACTTCAATCGTAAGCGGATAATCTGCCTTCGCAGCCTCAAATGATAGCATGTATTCCTCTCGAAGATGATCCAGACGGTTTTCAAGCTCCACGTCAAGACGATTGATCTTTACTTCTTCGTCTTTCAAGGCGGTTACAAGGCCTTTGTGCTGACGCTTTAATTCTTTCAGTTCGAGTTCTTCGTCTTCAACCGACTTTTGCAGCTTTAAGCGTTCTTCACGACGCATGGAAATAAGTTCTGTCGTTTCTGCTTTTTGGGAGGCGCATTTTTCGGCCTCTTCTATAAGCTGCTTCTCCCCTGAAAAATTGTCCTTCATTTCACTTTGAAGCCATTGAAGGTCTTCTTTTAAGGTATTTAACCTTTTTTCAGTTTCTAGAGCATTTTCTTTTACACGATTTAATTGATTTCTCGTATTTACCAGCTGTTCATTCCTGGCTGCCAATTTCGCTTTCATATCGCTTATCTCATCAGCCAAAGCATCTTTGGAGGTTCTATCCGAATTCTTTTGCAGGGTCAACTCTTCAATTTTACTATCCAGCTCTTTTATTTCATGTTGGATTTCATCCAGTAGTTTTCGCAGTTCACTTGTTCGTGAATCATGTTTTTCTTTAATGGAGGTATAATCCTTCTTTTCAAGATCGTACAAAGAAAGTCTCTCATCCAGGTTTTGCCGGGATATTTCATTTTCACGCAACTGGGATAAGAGCTCCTGCTCTCTCAGGCGCTGACGCTCTCCGGATACTCTCATTTCTTCCAGTTTCCTCTCTCTGAAAGAACTCTCTTCCTTAAGGGATTTCACCTGGATTTGAAGCTGCTCGGTCTGTTTTTCCATTGCTGAAAGCTTCTCTTTCATTTCTTCGAGTTCGCCTTTTCTGGAAAGCAATGAATTTTTCTTCTGCTTCATCGTACCACCGCTCATTGACCCGCCGGCATTTACAACATCCCCATCAAGCGTCACGAGACGGTATCGGTACTGAATAAGCTTGGCGATTTCACCTGCTCCTTTTAAATCCTTCGTGATCAAAACATTTCCAAGCAAGTTGGATATGATCATCTGATAGCGTGAATCATAACCGATTAGTTCAGAACCCACACCTATGAAGGACGAGTGACCTTTTAGCATATTCAACTGACTCTCTGATATGGATTTCCCTTTTATGACATTCATCGGCAGGAATGTAGCTCGTCCATATTGATTCTTTTTCAAAAAGCCGATCGTTTTACGGCCGTCTTCTTCAGTTGCTGTGACGATGTGCTGCATGGACGCAGCCAGTGCAGTTTCCATTGCAGTTTCATACTGCTTCGGAACCTGGATCAGCTCCGCTACAGCGCCTTCAATCCCTGTAAGGACGCCATCCCTTGCTTTTAGCACTTCTTTGACACCCTGGAAGAAACCGGAGTAATCCTCCTCCATTTCTTCTAGCATTTCTTTACGGGATTTTGCCTGTTGCAGGAATTGGTATGCCTGATAAAGGGTTTTTTCCTGTTTTTCGTACTTTGCCCTGATAGATTCCAGCTTTTTCTTCTCTTCTCTATATAAAAAGATATGCTCGTCTATCATTTCTTTTTGCTGCTGAAGTTCCTTGGATAGATCTTTATGTTTTCTCTGCAGTTCATCCCGCTGATGCACATATTTCTCATTATCTGCTTCTAAGCGGCCGCTCCTGCTCGACTGCTGGTCAAGCTGCTGCTGAAGGTATTGGATTTCATTTTTAGCGGCAGCCTGCTGATTCAGTTTTTCAATATAATCACTTTTATATGATTCGATGATGTCTTCAATATTTTCACTGTAGTGCTTCAGCTGATTCTGCTTCTTTGACAATTCATCTTTAAGGGCACTCACTTCAGCTTCGATACCCTTGTAACTTTTCTGCAGACTATTTTTTTCCGAGGATAACTGACCTAAACGAATCTCCGCATCTTCGATCGACTGTCTTAATTGGGTTTCATTGGTAGATGAGTTTTTCTTACGTTCGACCAGCACCTGCTTCCTGCCTTCGAGTTTCTCAAGTTCTTCACTTGTAGAAAGCAATATCTCCTGCAGACCCGTAATAGATTCATCCAGAGCCGAGATTTTATCGCGGGTTTGGGCAAGGACCGCTTCTTTCTTATGAACCCGGGAAGAAAGAGCCAGCTCTTCTTTTCCATGCTTTTCAAAGTCGACACTCAAACGTTCCCATTGTTTATGTAAATCTTCAATATCATAGACGGTCAGAGCCACCTCGAATTTTTCCAGTTCTTCCTTTTTCTCAAGATAATCTTTTGCCATCGAAGCCTGGATCTTTAGAGGCTCTACCTGCCCTTCGAGTTCATGAAGAATATCATTCACACGATTCAGGTTTTCCTGGGTTTCAAACAGCTTGGATTCCGCTTTCTTTTTTCTTGATTTATATTTCAGCACACCGGCAGCTTCTTCAAAAATCGTTCTTCTCTCTTCCGGCTTACTATTTAATATTTCTTCTACTTTCCCCTGACTGATGATGGAAAAAGCTTCTTTCCCAAGTCCCGAGTCCATAAATAACTCAACAATATCCTTGAGTCTGCAAGGCTGTTTATTCAGGAGATACTCGCTGTCCCCTGAACGGAACACCCGTCTTGTTACACTTATTTCACTATAATCGATCGGCAGAGCACCGTCTTCGTTGTCAAGAACCAGTGTGACCTCTGCTATATTCAGAGCTTTTCTAGAGTCACTCCCGGCAAAAATAACATCTTCCATCTTTGAACCGCGAAGACTTTTGGCAGATTGCTCGCCTAAAACCCATCGTATTGCATCGATGATATTGCTTTTTCCGCTGCCGTTAGGTCCCACTACAGCCGTGACACCAGGTACGAATTCCACCGATATTCTTTCTGCAAAAGACTTAAACCCCATTACTTCCAGTTGTTTGAGGAACATCTTCTTTCCCCCTATTTAACGTCTAACTTCTGTTTTAGCTTTTCAAGCGCTCTTTGCGCAGCCTGTTGTTCAGCTTCTTTTTTCGAGCGTCCTTTTCCTATGCCAAGTTCCTCGTCATTAAGACAGACACGAGAAATAAACTGGCGGTTGTGTGCAGGGCCGCTTTCTTCAAGGATTCCATACTCAATCGTACCTGCATTACCTCTTTGAACGAATTCCTGCAATTGACTCTTATAATCCATCACATGAGAAAAAGCACCGATATTTATTTTAGGATAGACAACTTTTTCAAGTACGCTGATCACTGTATCAAGTCCCTGGTCGAGATATACCGCTCCGATGAATGCCTCAAAGACATCCGCCAAAAGAGCCGGCCTTTCCCTTCCGCCTGTCATTTCTTCTCCCTTGCCCAAAAGGATCAATTCCCCGAAATTCATCTCGGTTGAGAATTTGACCAAAGAAGGTTCGCAAACAATTGCCGCTCTCAGCTTGGTCAGTTCACCTTCAGACATCATGGGGAATTTTTTAAAGAGAAATTGCGAAACAGTCAATTCCAGAACTGCATCGCCAAGAAATTCAAGGCGTTCGTTGTCTTCATAAGGTTTTCTGCGATGCTCATTCACATAGGATGAATGAGTAAAAGCTTGTTTAAGTAGTTTTTCATCTTGAAATTTAATTCCTGTTTCCTCCTGGAATTTTTTGAATTTCAAGTCATTCTTTTGTTTTGTTATTCCTTTGTTTCTACTATGCTTTCGCATAAAGCACTCCACCTTGCTCTATAGGTTCTCAAATATACACTTATCAAGTTTATGATAAATAAAACAAATAATCAAAAGTTAATTTAAATGACAAAAAACTTGGCAGAGGAATTCTGCCAAGTTTGAGATGGTTTAAGTACAGACTCACGGGCCTGCAATTAAACGAACGATTATGCGTTTGCTTTTATGTAGTTCACAGCATCACCCACTGTGCCAATTTTCTCAGCATCATCGTCAGAAATTTCCATGTCGAATTCATCTTCAAGTTCCATAACCAGCTCAACTACATCAAGGGAGTCAGCTCCTAAGTCTTCTTTGAAAGAAGCTTCAAGAGTCACTTGAGATTCATCTACACCTAGACGATCAACAATGATTTTTGTTACACGATCTAAAACTTCTGCCATTTTTGTCACCTCCCCTCAAGTATTATAGTGTATTTTAACACGGAATGAAAAGCATATCTGCTGAATTTTCATTTTTTCAGGCTTAAGCCTCTTTCCTTGTTCTTACTACATCACCATTCCGCCGTCAATATGGAGGGTCTGCCCCGTCATATAAGAAGACGAATCAGATGCGATGAAGCTCACAACTCGTGCGATATCTTTTGGATCCCCGAAACGGTTCAGAGGAATTTGTTTTAACATTTCATTTCGTACATCTTCCGGCAGCTGATCTGTCATATCAGTAGAGATAAAGCCAGGTGCAATTGCATTTACTGTAATTCCGCGGGGAGCCAGTTCCTTTGCGGCTGTCTTCGTTAACCCGATGACACCTGATTTGGCAGCCACATAATTCGCCTGCCCGGGATTTCCGCTTACACCAACGATGGATGAGATATTAATAATGCGCCCGCTTCTTTGCTTCATCATCTGGCGGGTCACCGCTTTTGTACAAAGGAAAACACCTTTAAGGTTGATATTGATAACATCATCCCATTCATTTTCCTTCATGCGCATCAATAAATTATCTTTCGTGATGCCGGCGTTATTTACTAGTATGTCCAAAGCGCCAAATTGACTGATCGTTTCTTTTACCATCGCCTGTACAGAGTCACTGTCTGCAACATTGCATTGGATGGCGACCGCTTCTCTCCCGGTGCTTTTGATTTCATCGACCACTTCATTGGCTTTCGCCTCACTGCCTGAATAATTCACCACTACTTTGGCACCTTCACGGGCAAGCTCCAAGGCAATCTCTCTTCCAATCCCCCTGGATGCCCCGGTTACCAGTGCTACTTTTCCATCTAAGTTCATTTAAGCTTCCTCCTTTAACTTTTCAATCACTTCAGTCAAGGAAGCCTCATCTTGGACCGCAAATGTCTTCACACGTCGGTTCACTTTTTTGATGAGACCTGATAGTACTTTACCCGAACCTATTTCAATAAATGTTTCGACCCCGAGGTCCAAAAGTTTTTCCACGGTATCTTCCCATAGTACAGGAGAATACAGCTGTTCAATCAGCAGCCGCTTGATTTCTTCTGCTTCCGAAACCGGTAAAGCAGTCACATTTGCAATGACAGGTACATCTGCATTACTGATTTGAATTGAATCCAGGATCTCAATGAATTTCTCTGCAGCAGGCTTCATTAATTGTGAATGGAAAGGACCGCTTACTTGGAGGGGGATCACTCTTTTTGCGCCTGCCTCTTTTGCACGCTCTGAAGCGGCTTCCACTCCCTTCACGGTACCGGAAATCACGATTTGCCCAGGACAGTTCAGATTTGCGAGCCCGACTGGATAACCTTCTTCAGTCACTCCATCCGTAACCTCTTTTAGAGCTTCCCTGTCCATCCCAAGGACTGCTGCCATTGTCCCTTCACCACTAGGAACAGCTTCTTCCATGAGTTCTCCTCTTTTTCTCACAGCATAGACAGCATCCTCGAAAGAAAGGGAGCCGGCTGCAACCAACGCAGAATATTCACCGAGGCTGTGACCTGCCGTATAGTCTGCCTGGATTCCTTCTGATTTCAATCTCTCCAGGATCGCCACACTCGTGGTTAAAAGTGCAGGCTGAGCATTCGTTGTTTGCGTTAACTCATCCTGAGGCCCTTCAAATATGATAGAAGATAGATCAGTGCCAAGTTTTTCGTCAGCTTTTTTAAAATAGCCCGCAACCTCACTATACTTATCTGCCAGTTCTTTCCCCATTCCTACTGTCTGAGAACCCTGACCTGGGAAAACAAATGCAATTTTACTCATGTGCATCTCCTCCTTTTACAGCTTCCTTGATGGTAGTTGATACGTCATTCTTTACCATTTCTCTTGCCTGTCTTATTGCATTGTATAAAGCTACGTCATTGGATGATCCATGAGCTTTGATGACAGGTGCTTTCAATCCGAATAATCCCGCTCCTCCATATTCTGTGTAATCAAGCATGCCTTTCAATTCCTTTAAGTCGTTTTTCACAAGGCCTGCTGCGATCTTGTTCTTTACAGAAGATGTGAGCGTCTTTTTCAATAGTGAAAAGATAGATAGCGCGGTTCCTTCAATGGTTTTTAATACCATATTTCCCGTGAAGCCGTCCGTGACGACGACATCTGCTGCACCATTCAATAAATCGCGTGACTCCACATTCCCAATAAAATTCACAGGAGCGTCTTTCATAAGGCTGAACGATTTCTTAGTCAGCTCATTACCCTTTTTGTCTTCGGTGCCGATATTCAATAAACCGACACGAGGCTGTTTTATTCCTCTTACCCTTTCAGCGTAAATACTGCCCATGATCGCATATTGAACCAAATGTTCCGGTTTTGCATCTACATTTGCCCCTAAATCAAGCATCAAAAAGCCGTTCCCGTCAAGGGTCGGAAGGGTGGGAGCAAGAGCCGGGCGCTCTATGCCATCTATTCTTCCCACAATGAATAAGCCGGCTGTCATCAGTGCTCCTGTATTCCCTGCAGAAATGCATGCATCTGCTTCACCATTTTTCACAGCCTGGGCCATCAATACCATCGAAGAATTCTTCTTCCTCTTGACAGCGCGCACAGGTTCATCAGTGCCTTCGATCACTTCATCTGTATGGACGATGGTCAATCGTCCATGTGAAGGAAGCCACTCTTTGATTTTATTTTCGTCCCCATATAATAAAACCTCTATATCATGAAACTCTGACAGTGCTTTCTTTACACCAAGGACAATATCTTTAGGAGCATGATCTCCGCCCATTGCATCAACGGCTAACTTCATCTATGATTCATCCTTTTCTGTTTTTTTGGAGCGGTACATCTCGAAGTCCCCTCTGAACACGAGTTCGCCTCCGACATAACTATGTACCTCCACCATCGTTCGGTCTCTTTCACCTTTATTATGTATCACCTTGGCCTTCGCCACTACTCTTTCGCCTTCTTTTACCGGATGTGTAAAGCGGATCGTAGACTTGGCCGTTAAAGCCAGTTCATCATTTATTACAGCGACTGCAAGTGAATTAGCCTGTGCAAATAGATGATGTCCCCTTGCAATTCTATTTCTCACAAAAACATGCTCAGCTTTGACATCGAAAATAGATATTGCACTTTCATCCAACTCTATATCAATAATTTCACCGATGACCTCTTCAATCGGCAGCGATTTAACTTCATCTTCAAATGATTTTTCGGCTACGTTTTTAATGCGTTCACGAAGCTCCGGAATCGAGAGTTCCATTCGGTCCAGGCGTATTGTTTGTACACTGACACCAAAGCGCTCTGCCAATTCTTCATCGGTAATAAAGGGGTTTTCCTTTATCGTTTCTAATAGGTTCGTTTGTCTTTCTTTTTTTGAAAGTCTCATTATTCAACACCGTCCACTATTAGTACTAGGTACTAATAGTAGTATATAATTTAAAAAAGCAGATTGCAAGAAATAATCTCACAATCTGCCTTTCTAGTCGAGCTTTTCACCTTCCATCACACCCGATTCCGATAAGAATGAACGTAATTCTTTCCAGTCCGCGTCTTTCCAGAAGCCTTCGGAGTTTATCAATGCAGAGGCATCATCCCTCGCAACCTCCAATGCACGATAATCATGAACCATATCTGCTACCTTGAATTCGGGCATACCGCTTTGTTTTTTACCAAAGAAATCACCTGGTCCGCGCAGTTCAAGGTCCTTCTCACTTAACACAAAGCCGTCATTGGTTTCGGTCATGATTTTCATGCGTTCTTTACCGACCTCTGTTTTCGGTTCCGCTAATAAAATGCAATAAGACTGGTCCTCGCCCCGTCCTACACGTCCACGTAATTGATGCAGCTGAGATAAACCGAATCTCTCAGCATCATAAATGAGCATAAACGTGGCATTTGGAACATTGACCCCGACTTCTACCACTGTAGTTGATACCAGGACTTGAAGGTCATTTGAACTGAATTGTCTCATTACATCATCTTTTTCATCCGGATGAAGCCTGCCATGCATGAGGCCCACTTTATAGCGGCCTTCAAAATATACGAGAAGCTGATTATAGACATCAATCGCATTCTGGACATCCAATTTGTCGGATTCCTCGATTAACG
Source organism: Bacillus sp. Marseille-Q1617 (assembly GCF_903645295.1). Lineage (NCBI taxonomy): Bacteria > Bacillati > Bacillota > Bacilli > Caryophanales > Bacillaceae > Bacillus > Bacillus sp. Marseille-Q1617. The sequence continues at coordinate 1,639,648 of NZ_CAHJXM010000001.1, read as the reverse complement.
GGCAGATGACATATGCCTGCCTTCCCTGATCAAGCTCTTTATCCATAAACGTCAAGACACGGGGAAGCATGTCAGCTTTTGCCCAATAGGTTTCAATCGCTTTTCTTCCCGCCGGCATCTCGTCGATGATACTCACATCCATTTCACCGAAAACCGTGATGGCAAGAGTTCTCGGAATAGGAGTGGCAGTCATAAATAAAACATCCGGGCTTTCCCCTTTTTCTCTTAGCACTCTTCTTTGATTGACACCAAAACGGTGCTGTTCATCGGTTACGACCAAGCCCAATGATTTAAATTCGACATCTTCCTGGATAAGCGCATGAGTGCCGATCAAAATATCGATTTCTCCTTCTTTTAATTTCTCTAAAAGAAGTTTTCGCCTCTTCCCTTTAACAGAACTGGTGAGAAGTGCGACGGATAATCCGGCTGGGGATAAAAGCTCACTAAGAGATTCTGCATGCTGCTCGGCTAAGATTTCAGTCGGGACCATGAGAGCCCCCTGATACCCTGCTGTAACAGACGAAAACAAGGCGATGGCCGCGACGACGGTCTTTCCTGATCCTACATCCCCTTGCAGAAGACGGTTCATTCGAAAAGGGGACTTCAGATCGGATGAAATTTCATTCACCACTCTTTTTTGTGCCCCTGTTAATGGAAACGGGAGGGAATCCGTGAATGCTTTTATTTTTTCAACATCATAGTGCTGCTGAATTCCTGATGATTGTTCCCTTTCAAATTTCCGGAGCGCTTGCATTTTCAGCTGAAACAATAAAAATTCTTCGTAAACGAATCTCCGCCTTGCCTGCTTCATATCAGAGGGGGAAGAAGGGAAATGCAGCTGGTAAAGTGCTTCTTCGCGCTTCATCAATTTGTACTTATCAAGAAGGACGGCAGGCAGATTTTCCGAGATAATGTGCTGGTAATCCGTGAAAGCTTTTTTTATGAATTTTCTCAGGGTATTATTCTTCACATTCCCCTTCAAAGAATATACCGGTTCGAAATCACCCTCTTTGTTATGAGGGCCGGCCTGGAAATGCTGGGCTGTTATGACCTGCCTGTTCTTATCCCATTTACCCGTCACTGTTACCGTATCATGCAAATTGATCTTCTTTTTCAAGTAAGGCTGATTGAAGAACACAGCTTGAATTAAATATCGCCCGACCAGAATCCTGACGGTCAGCCGGGATTTCTTTCTTCCATAATACATCAGTGAAGGTTCGGAATGGACTTTCCCTTCGACAGTGACTCTTTCATCGTGTGCGACTTCCTCTAAATCTCTCAGCCTGTAATCCTCGTATCGATAAGGCAGATATTCCAACAAATCCAGAACACTGTGTATCCCCATTTGATTCAGCTGCAGAGCAGTTTCCTCACCAATCCCCTTTATGTTCTGGATTGTAGGTTCTTCGTTATGAATCTTCACGTTTATTCAGAGAAACCCCGAAAATTTTCGCTTCTATTTCCCTGCCCGTAGGAGTCGCGGCTAAACCGCCTTGTGCTGTTTCCCTTAAGGCAACAGGCATTGTTTGACCGATTTTATACATAGCGTCAATCACTTCATCACACGGAATCCTGCTTGTGATCCCGGCCAGTGCCATATCGGCCGCAACCATTGCATTGGCCGCCCCCATCGCATTCCGTTTTACACATGGGACTTCGACTAATCCTGCGACAGGGTCGCATACAAGTCCGAGCATGTTCTTCAATGTAATGGCCATGGCCTCAGCTGATTGACCTGGAGTGCCTCCAGCCATTTCAACAATAGCGGCCGCAGCCATCCCGCTTGCCGATCCCACTTCAGCCTGACATCCTCCTGCAGCGCCTGAGATCGAAGCATTATTTGCCACGACAAAGCCAAATGCACCAGACGTAAATAAGAATCTGACCATTTCATCTTTTGAAGGGTTTAATTTATTTTTCACGGCGAATAAGGTTCCCGGAACCACCCCGGCAGAACCCGCTGTCGGCGTTGCACAAATCGTTCCCATGGCTGCATTTACTTCATTAGTAGCTACAGCTTTACTGACAGCATCCAAGATGGTGTCTCCTGATAATGACTTGCCTTTTTCTATATATTTCTGCAAAAGAACAGCGTCTCCTCCTGTCAAACCAGAATGAGATTTTACACCTTCGAGGCCGCGCGCCACTGCCTGCTCCATAACCTCAAGGTTTTTTTCCATTTGAGCATAGATTTCGTCATAAGATTTACCTGTAAACTCCATCTCCTGCTCGATCATGATATCCGATATTTTTTTATTTTGACTTTCAGCCAGTTCTATTAACTCGGCAACATTTCTAAACATATAGAACCCCCCTCACAATGGTGATGTAAACGTTCTCATAAAAATAGTAGCTTAATCTGAAATCCTTGTTACCTGTGTGATATTTGGAAGTGATGTTATTTCTTCGATTACGGCTTCCTCTATCGGTTGATCCACTTCGATCGTCATCAGTGCCATCTTGCCTTTTTCCTTCCTGGAAACATCCATATGACCGATATTCAACTGATGTTTGGCCAATATATTTGAAACAGATGCAATCGCACCGAATCGATCATCGTGAACGACCAGTATGGCAGGATGGTGGCCTGACAGCTTCAGTTCAAAACCATTTAACTCAATGATTTCAACCTTTCCTCCCCCAATGGAGATGCCGACAAGTTCCAATTCACCCTGGTCGTCGCCCATTTGGATTCTGGCTGTATTAGGGTGGTCCGTAACCGCATCCTCTTCCTGGAATTTTACTCTGATTCCTTTTTTCCTTGCCTGATCGATTGAATGGATGATTCGTTCATCAAACGTATCATAATCAAGGATTCCCCCTATTATCGCAACGTCGGTTCCATGACCCTTATACGTTTTAGCGAAAGAGCCGTAAAACGAAATCGTCACCCACTTAGGCTCACGGCGGAAGAGGTTTCGTGCAATCCTCCCGATTCGTGCGGCCCCCGCAGTGTGAGAGCTTGATGGTCCAATCATCACGGGACCGATAATATCGAATACACTTTTGTATTTCATCGTAGATTTCCCCCTGTCTAAACAAGCAAACTACTTTTATTCTAACATAATTTAAGGGGACAAGCGCATGTTAAGCGCTGTCCCCTTCATCCTTTTATTCAACTGAGAATATATAGGAGTAAAGTGGCTGTTTTCCGTTATGAACTTCCACTTCCACATCTTCATAGTTTTCTTCTACATATTCCTGTATTGAATTTACATCATCTTCAGTTACATCTTCACCATATAAAATGGTAAGAATTTCGGAATCTTCATCAAGCATCTCGTCCAATAGACTTTTTGCTGTAGTCGCTCGATCCTTCTCTGCAATCACAATCTTGCCTTCAGCGATCCCCATGAAATCATCTTTCGAAATTGCCATTCCGTCGATGTTCGTATCTCTCACAGCATAGGTGATCTGACCTGTCTTAACGTGCTGAGACGCTTCGCTCATCGTCTTCTTATTATCTTCTACAGAAGCGGCAGGATTGAAAGCAAGTAATGCAGCCATCCCCTGAGGGACAGTCTTCGTAGGGACAACAGCCACTTCTGAACCCAATACTTCCGCGGCCTGTTCCGCTGCCATGATAATATTTTTATTATTAGGCATGATGATGACTTTCTTGGCATTCACTTCTTCCACAGCCTTCACGATATCTTCGGTGCTTGGGTTCATCGTCTGACCGCCCTCGATCACCGCAGTCGCACCGATGCTCTTGAAGAGGTCTGAAATCCCTTCACCCATGGCAACCGTCACGATGGCGAAGTCCACTTCCTTTTTAACAGGTGGAGCTTCCGCCTTGACTGCATGTGTTTCACCTACGATGCTGCTGTGCTGCTGTCTCATATTTTCAATCTTAATATTGATGAGACTTCCGTATTTATGTCCATAAGATAAAACATTACCCGGCTGTTCAGAGTGAATATGTACTTTTGCCAGTTCATCATCGCTGATCACCAGCAGTGAATCACCAAATTCACTTAAATCATTGCGGAAATCCTCTTCATTAAAAGCCTGCTTATCTTCTTCAAATTTGACCATGAATTCAGTACAATAGCCAAATTCAATATCTTCGGTACTCATGAAATCCTGGGCTGCCTTATGATGTTCAGCACTTACAAGATCATTCATGGAAGGCAATGACGCTTGTTCAGAAACTTTTTCACCTTTCAATTCAGCCAGGAAACCTTCATAGACGAATAGTAACCCCTGTCCGCCGCTATCCACCACTCCAACTTCCTTCAATACCGGAAGCAGATCAGGCGTGCGATCCAAAGATGCCTTTGCTTCATTTACAATCGCCTGCATCACCTTTATAAAGTCGCTCTCTTTTTGTGCAGAACTCACGCCTTTTTTGGCTGCGTCCTTGGCTACCGTCAAGATCGTTCCTTCGACAGGTTTCATTACAGCTTTATAAGCAGTTTCCACTCCTGACTGCAGGGCATCGGCGAATTCCTTAGTTGTTAAGGAGCTTTTCCCTTCAATTGCTTTCCCAAATCCTCTAAACAACTGGGAAAGGATAACACCTGAGTTACCTCTCGCTCCCATCAATAACCCTTTTGAAAGTGCAGAAGCAACATTCCCAATATGATCTTGGGTATTCTGACTAACTTCTTTTGCACCTGAAGTCATTGATAAATTCATGTTTGTTCCAGTATCACCATCAGGAACAGGAAAGACGTTCAACGCGTCAACCAGCTGGGCATTAGCAGACAGCTTAGCAGCGCCTTGGATGACCATTTCGGCAAAACGTTTTCCTTCCAAAGATGTAATCGACACAAATCTTCCTCCTCACTACGGGTTCGTTACTCGAACCCCCTGCACAAAAATATTTACTGAATCTACCGCCAAGCCGACGGTCTTATCAAGGGTATATTTAACCTTGGATTGTACGTTATGAGCAATCTCAGAAATTTTTGTACCATAGCTCACAATAATATACATATCAATATGTACTTCCTCATCACCTTGACGAACAATCACTCCGCGAGTGAAGTTTTCTTTACGTAAGATATCTGTAAAACCGTCTTTAATTTGATTTTTTGAAGCCATTCCAACAATTCCGTAGCAATCCACCGCTGCACCTCCAGCAATCATTGCAATGACATCATTCGTAATATCAATTTGTCCGTACTGCGTTTTTAATTCGATGGACATGGAATGTTCTCCCCCTTTAAATACATGCTTGGCTAAAAACATTTTACTATAACTATGCGCTTAATGAAAGCTAAAGTATATTCTATCCTCTATTTCTGCATCAATATCTATCATTTTTTCCAATTTATTTCGCTTTACACTTATAAATAGAAAAAAGACGCCCTTCTAGAAAGACGTCTCCTCATTTTTAAGTATTATACACGCTCGACTTTACCTGATTTCAACGCTCTTGCAGAAACCCAAACTTTTTTAGGTTTTCCGTCCACAAGAATACGAACTTTTTGCAGGTTAGCACCCCAAGTACGCTTGTTCGCATTCATAGCGTGAGAGCGAGCGTTACCAGCGCTAGCTTTACGGCCTGTTACTACGCATTTCTTTGCCATAATCTATTCCCTCCTCACTAACAAGAAGCTGAAGTTACATTTCAGTTCTACATTTCGCTTTTTTCATAAAGATACTTTAATAATTTATCACACAAGCTCCCATAATGCAACAGTTCAATTAAAAGGTTTCAAGAAAAAATACTTTACAGGTAGAAAAGCGGAGGCGGCTCGCTTAGAGACGACAAGCATAAGACAAGGCAGCCTAAAAGGCGGTTTTTGCCTTATGGGATGGCATGGCTTATGTCTCGAGTCTTTAGCCGCCTGAGCTGGACAACGAGAAATGCGGAAGTGGGCGTTTTGCTCCCTTTGAAAAATGTTCTTCGTCTTTAGAGGCGCTTTTTGCCTCAAAAGACGAAGGTTAATTTTCAAACGGGAGCAGACCACTGAAGCTGGACAGGTAGAAAAGTGGAAGGGCTTTGCTCAGAGGCAGGTGGCATAAAACGAACCGGATGGGAAGTGCGGCATCAGAAGGGCGAGGACGGCGGCTCCCGCATCCTTGCCCGTGCAGCCTAAAGATTTTTCGACAAGTTGCACGTATTTCGGTGAAAGTGGATTGTATTTTTCAAAAGTTGCACGTAAATCCTGAAATTAGGATCATAAACACCTCGACGGGTATAACATCAACTGTCCTTTAAATCCTGAAGACCCCCTTTTACACCTTAAAAGGCTTACTGTTTTCATTATTTATATAAAAAACCCTTTGGTTTCCTGCCAAATAACCTCTTTCCCATACGAAACTAGCAGACAATAGAAATGCACCAAATACTATCCCCAACAACAAAAAAAGAAAGCAGCCCCCAGCTGCCTTCAATCCCATCTTTATTCCTTTTTAAATGTTCCTAACATCGCTCGAACAAGCCCGCCCAAGAACTTTGGTAATTTAATTGTATAAAATCGCATTTCAGTCCCTCCCCGCAATCTAAAGAACGTAATGTTTCGCTTGACATCATTTCAGTCTATTCAAGCAGGTGCATTTAAGTACGTCTTCTTTCTTCATTGGGTCAAGAAGTGCTATCGCTGCTTCTTATCACCATTAATATGCCATTTGTAAAAGAAAAAGTACCAGATGATTGTATAAGTTCATTACTAATACATAGTGTGGAACCGCGGAAAATATTCCGGTTTTTTAGCGGGTATTTGAATCCGGTGAGTGTCAGATTCTCTACCGATCCAGTCATTGGGACAAACGAAATATACTTGTGTGAAGGGGATTCAAATACCATATGCTCTCCTGCTTCTACGACCCGGAGATGGTTTTGAACATCGATCAATTCACTTTTTACTCCGGATCCAAGGAGGTCCGGCTGCATCAATAATTGGACGTTCCCCATAAAATGATCCAGACGGCCGCCAGTTGCCCCGAAAATCTTGATGGATTCAGGGTTTTGGGTGAGCACCCAATTCAGCGCAAGCTCTAGATCCGTCTCATCTTTTTCGGGCTGATAAGTGTTTACGGTCTTTACCCTATCCTCGATCAATGACCATTCTATATCATTCACCGAGTCAAAGTCGCCGAACGCTCCCATTGGCTCAAGGCCGTTTTGAAGGATGGTAAATACGCCCCTGTCAACTCCGATCCAATTTACATTTTCGGAATGGAAAGATTTCAAATCCGGTAAATATTTTTCTGGTCCACCTGCAACGATACAGTACTCCAATATTTTCACCTCACGTATATAAAATGGACTGATCCATCAATTCCCGCTGGATCAGTCCGTGTAAATTATTTTGAAAGCGATTTTCTTAATTCCTGAATCGCTGCTCCTCTGTCGGATCTGTTGTAAATAGCTGACCCGGCGACAAACACGTCTGCTCCGGCATCAGCACAAACCGCTGCCGTTTCTGGATTGATCCCGCCATCCACTTCAATTTCAAGTGCCGGGTTCATCACTTCGGCCCAGCTACGGATCTGTTTGATTTTAGGAACGACTGATGGAATGAAAGATTGCCCGCCAAACCCCGGGTTAACCGTCATTAACAATACCATATCAATATCCTCAAGGATCGGTTTAATCCAGTCTGCAGGCGTAGCCGGATTCAAGACGACTCCCGCTTTCACACCTTTGCTCTTTATCAACTGGATGGTTCTGTGCAGGTGAGGTGCTGCCTCTACATGTACCGTGATGTAGTCAGCGCCGGCATCGGCAAATGCCTCGATATACTGATCGGGATTCGCGATCATAAGGTGAACATCCAATGGAAGTTCTGTAAGGGGGCGAATGGCTTTGACTACCATCGGTCCCATCGTGATGTTCGGGACAAAATGACCGTCCATCACATCAATATGGATATAATCCGCTCCTCCATTTTCTACGTCCTTGATTTCTTTTCCCAGTTCTGCAAAATTTGCAGAAAGAATGGATGGTGCTATTTTCATTACTTAATACCTCGGCTTTCTATCTTTTATTTCTTGGTGGAACGTCAGGTAGTGATCATATCGGTAACTTGGGATGTCACCTGTGTCAACCGCATTCTTCACAGCGCATTTCGGTTCGTTGATGTGCAGGCAGCCCCTGAATTTGCATTGCTCCGATGCTTCAACCATCTCAGGGAAACATTGAGGCAGCTCTTCGACTTCAATATCAGTAAACTCCAAGGAACTGAACCCTGGTGTATCCGCCACCAATCCATTATCGATATGAATGAGCTCAACATGCCGGGTGGTATGCTTCCCTCTGCCCAAATGAGATGAAATCATGGCTGTTTTCAACTCGAGTTCGGGTTTTATCACATTCAATAAGGTCGACTTGCCCACTCCGGATTGACCGGCAAATACCGACGTTTTACCTTTCATGTATGGGGACAATTCTTCTATTCCCTGCTCAGTCTTGGATGATGTGATGACCACTTCATAGCCGAAAGACCGGTAATGTTCCACATACTCTTCAATTTCATTTATTTCATCGGATTGCAGCAAATCCATTTTGGTTATGCAAATGAGCGGGGCTATGTCTTTGCTTTCAACCAAAACAAGGAAACGATCCAATAACGTGGTGCTGAAATCTGGTTCACGGGCTGAAAATACTAATATGGCCTGATCAACATTTGCAATGGGAGGTCGTACCAGTTCATTCTTCCGTTCTAATACCTTCATGATATAGCCTTCTGTCTCGTTATCCGCCTGGAATTCCACATAATCTCCTACAAGAGGGTTCACTTTATTTTTCCGGAATACTCCTCTGCCGCGGCATTGAGTGATTTCCCCGTCGGAAAGAACATAATAAAATCCACTTAATGCTTTGATAATTTTCCCTTCTGCCATTCGGGACCTCCTTTTAGATCTATAAACAATCACTATGTATACTTTCATTTTATATCATAATTCCATTATAAATGAAAATAAGAGGACTGTCCCCTTAGGTTTACAGTAACCCGGGTACAGTCCCGCTCATCGTTTATTCTTCGTCTTTAGGATACTCAACGGTTTCGGTTTTATACTCCTCGCCGTCAATCACAATTTTATATTTCCCTGGTTTTCCATCTTCGAGAATAAGGGTCAGATTATATTTTTTATTTGCAGTAATGCCGTCTTTAATTTCACCATCTTCATCTTCTAAGGTCCTGGTTTTGTCTTGAACGAAAATTTCTACGGCCTGCATAGTTCCGTCTTCTTTAGTATAGGGCACTTCAATTTCGACGGGCACTTCTTTTTCTTTCACAGGTTCTGGTCCCTTCGACATCACTACTAATACTTCATCACCAGGAAATATAGGAGTACCTGCCTTTGTTTTTTGCGAGATCACATGACCTTCTGGTATATCATCTGAATATTGTTCTTCTAACGTTACAATAGATATACCGCGTGAATTTGCATAATCATCAAGCACCTTCTGATTCAAGTTTGTTAAATCAAGCAACTCAAAAGATGATGGTCCTGTACTGACAGTAAGGGTGATCGTTGTGTCACTTGCTACGACTTCATTACCAGGGGAAGGGTCCTGCTCGATGATTGTACCCTCTTCTTCTTCATTTGATGGTTCTTCTTCTTTCTTTACGGTAAAGCCCTGTTCTTCAAGTCTGGAAGCAATCTCTTCAAAATTCTTTCCTATAAAATTATCTACCTCTATCTTTTCTTTACCTGTACTCACATATATATCTACTGATGAGCCTTCATTTGCCATACGGCCTTCCTTCGGGTTTGTCTTGATTACTTGTCCCTCAGGAACTTCTTCACTTGACATCTCTTTCGTTTCTCCGACCACGAACCCGGCAGAAACGATTATGGATACTGCCTCTGTAGGCTCTTTTCCTTCGACATTAGGAACCTTTATTTCCTTTGGACCCAGCAATTCAGGAACAACCGTCACAGCAGCAACCCCCAACAGTATAAGTAAAAAGAACAGGCTGATGATCAGCACAGGCCATTTCCTCTTGCTTTTCTTTTTGGGTTTTTCCTTTTTCCCTTTCACAGGCTTTGTGTCATCTGCAGCCTTGACCGGTTTCGCCGGTTTTGTCTCAGGGCTGGATTGGGTGTGGATGATGGTATCATCAAGATTTGATGAACCCTTATCATCTGTTATGACAGGAATTGCTTTTGTGGCTTCATCATCCATGGGTACTGAAAATTTAGGCTCATCCATCCGTTCTGGATCGAGTGCCGTTGTCAGATCATCATCCATTTCCTCCAGGCTGTCATACCTTCTGAAAGGATCTTTGGCAGTGGCTTTTAGGACAATGTTCTCTACACTTTGCGGGATGTCAGGATTCCACCTTCTCAATGAGGGTGTTTCTGACTGCAAGTGCTTCAACGCGATTGAAACAGCTGACTCGCCGGAAAACGGCAGTCGGCCGGTCAATAACTCGAACATCACGATTCCAAGTGAATAAATATCCGATTTCTTAGTCGCCATTCCTCCTCTTGCCTGCTCAGGCGACAAGTAATGCACAGACCCAAGTACAGAATTTGTCTGAGTGATGGAGGTGGCACTAAGTGCCATGGCAATACCGAAATCAGTGATTTTCACCGTACCTTCCTCATCGATCAATATGTTATGGGGTTTGATATCCCGATGGACGATATGGTTCTGATGGGCATGTGAAATAGCCAGGGTCAGCTGTTTCATAATATCCAATGCCGTATCGATGCCTACAGGTGAATGCTGCTGTATGTATTGTTTCAAGGTCATGCCTTGTACATATTCCATTACGATATAATAGAGATCATCTTCTTCCCCGACATCATAAATACTGACAATGTTCGGGTGGACAAGGCTGGTAGCAGATTGTGCCTCCCGTTGAAATCGTTTAATAAATTCTTCTTCATTTGCAAAATCCATTCGGAGCATTTTAATGGCCACTTCACGATCGAGAATCATGTCGTGGGCAAGATATACGTTGGCCATCCCTCCGCCGCCGATCAGTTTAATGATCCTGTATCGGCCGCTGATGCGCTTTCCATTCATCATGTACTATCACCCGCTTTCCGTTTCAGCGGCATACTCAACGATCAGGACGGTGATATTATCTTCCCCGCCATAATCGTTAGCCAAATGAACGAGCTTCTCGCCTTTGTTCTCGAGAGAGTCATCATTTGATAAGATCTCTTTCATTTCTTGTTCTGAAACTTTGTTTGATAAACCATCCGAGCATAATAAGAGAACATCATCATCTTCAAACATGATCGTCTTGATATCCATTGAGATCGTCGTCTCTGTTCCGATTGCTCTTAAGATCACGTTTTTCCTTGGATGGTGCTCCGCATCCTCTTTTGAGATTTCACCGCTTCTGACAAGTTCGTTCACCAGTGTATGATCTTCTGTCAGCTGGTGAAATCCGTTTTCATTTAAAATATAACCCCTGCTGTCCCCTATATTCACAATGGTCGCAAACAACGGGGTGCATATCGCACCTACCAGGGTGGTGCCCATCCCCTCACATTCTGTATGGGATTGAGAATAACTATAAACTTCTTGGTTCACTTCGTTAATAGTCGTTTTTAACCAATTTTCAGCCTGGTCTGCAGTCTTGAATTTATCCGTATTTTCCCAGATGTTCTTCAAAGTGGAAATCGCCAGTTGACTCGCCACATCACCCGCACGATGTCCTCCCATACCATCAGCTACAACTGCGAGATAGTCTCCATGTGAATTTTTGAATACATCGACACTGTCTTCGTTATGTTGACGCACTTTCCCTTTATCCGTATAAAAAACCGTTTTCACTCAGGTCACCTCTTCTCTTCTTTCCGCTCCCCTATGTAGAAGCTCCGTCATCCTCAAAGCCGCCAGCTTCCTCGTTTATGGTTCAAAAGATTCAGAGTGAAACACAAGCGGCTAAAGCATGAGTGGAACAAAACAATATAACAATCTTCCTATAATGGTTATGCTGTTCTTCTAGTACATGTACGACTTAAATCGAGTATTTTCCTGCTTGCAAAGTACAAATTCCTTCAAATTACGATATTTTCCATTAGGGCATCGTTCAGTGTCCCGTTTTGATGAAGCAGGAAATATAAAAACCGTCTCCTCCAAAATCCTGTGGAAATATTTGAAGTTCATTCCCTTCAATGAAAGGCTGTACCGCTTCGGGAAGATTCTTCAAATGATATGCTGTAAATTCAGGGTGGTCACTTAAGAAAGTCCGCACCGTTCCTTCATTTTCATTCTTATCTACAGTGCAGGTACTATATACCAGTATCCCGTCTTTTTTGAGAAGCGGCGCTGCTGCTGACAATATGTCGAGCTGTATTTTTTGAAGAGAATGCAGATCAGCTTCTTTTTTCGCATATTTAATATCCGGTTTCCTTCTAAGGACACCCAAGCCCGAGCATGGGGCGTCCACAAGGATCCGATCGAAACTCTCTTTTTCAAATTTTTCTCCGGCTTTCCTGCTGTCCAGTGTGGATGTGAATATATTTGAAAGACCCAGGCGGGAGGCGTTTTCATCAATCAGCTTGACCTTGTGCTTATGTAAATCCAATGCGTATACCTCGCCTGTTCCTCCAAGCAGTTCAGCTATGTGAGTTGTCTTGCCTCCGGGAGCTGCGCAAGCATCCAGGACTTTCATGTTCTTTTCTAATTCGAGGGCATGTGCAACCAGCATGGAGCTCTCGTCCTGAATGGTCAATTCGCCGTTCTGGTAAGCGTCCGTCTTCACCAAATTCCCCCGAAGTGTTTGGACAGCTTCTTCTGTAACGGGACTGGGTTTCACTTCTACACCTATGTTACTCAAGTTATGTATAAGTTCATCTCTTGTCAATTTAGTCGTATTCACGCGCGCTGTTTGTTTAGTAGCGACCAGGTTCATCTCACACATCTCCCGGGTTTTATCCAGCCCGAACTGCTCTTCCCAGCGTTTCACCAGCCAGAAAGGATGACTGGTTTCTATGGAAACCCTTTCGATGGGATCTTTTATCTCGTCAAGGCTCGGGATGCCCTTTCTCTGGATAGATCGAAGCACACCATTCACCAGTCCGGAGATTCCTTTATGCCCTCTCTTTTTGGCTATTTCCACCGCTTCATGTAATACGGCTCTGTCAGGTATCCGGTCCAGATAGACAATTTGATAAAGCGACAGCCTTAATAAGTGGCGCACCCAGTCGTCCAGCTTCCCTTTGATGAAGGGAGCAAGAAAATAGTCCAAAGTCAGTTTCCTCTGTATCGTTCCATAGGTGAGTTCGGTCAAGAGGCCTATGTCCTTGGAAGGAAGCTCATTTTTTTCAATCACCGAATTTAACAATAGATTGCTATACGATTGATTCTTTTCGACCGCTTCGATGACGTCTAGGGCAGCTTCCCTCACGCTTTTCTTATGTTTACTCATATCATTCTCCTAACTTCATTCCTTCTTCTAAATGAGAGCCTGCTCCACGGAGGTAATCCACAGCGCTCATCCTTTTCTTTCCCGAAGGCTGCAGGTCTGTTATTTTTATTGCCGTTTCGTTTCCGGTGGATACGACGAACCCGTCCTTTTGCACCCCAATGATTTCTCCGGGGGTTGAAGAATGACCGCTGACTTTTTCTCCCCACCAAACCTTCATCACCGTTCCATCCAATGTGGTATAGGCGACTGGCCAAGGGTGCATCCCCCTGATATGGTTATAGATTTCTTCACCTGGTTTCGTCCAATCGATCTTTTCCTGTTCCCTCTTGATATTTCTGGCAAAAGTCGCTTTTGAGTCGTCTTGTTTTTCAGGGGTAAGCTTCCCGGATAATAAGTCAGGCAATGTTTTGATCAACAGACTAGAACCCGCGGCACTCAGTTTATCGTGAAGTGTCCCCACATGGTCTTTTTCTTCGATTTCCACTTCAACCTGGCTGATCATATCACCTGCATCCAATTTTTCAACCATGTACATGATGGTTACTCCGGTTTTTTCCTTGCCTTGGATAATTGAATAATGTATCGGGGCTCCGCCTCTAAGTTCAGGCAGCAGGGATGCATGGACATTAATACAGCCATGTTCTGGGGCTTCCAGTAATTCTTTTGGAAGGATCTGCCCGAACGCAGCAGTGATGATAAGGTCTGGATTCAAGGCGAGTATTTCATCCAAATCTTGTTTATTTCTGATTTTCTCAGGCTGATATACAGGGATTCCGTGCTTCATTGCCTCCGCTTTTACAGGAGGCGGCGTCATTACACGTTTTCTTCCTACAGGACGGTCCGGCTGAGTAACCACCGCGATTACTTCATACTCCTCATTCAGTAAAGACTGTAAAACCGGTACTGAAAAATCCGGTGTACCCATAAAAACGATTTTTGTCATTCAACTTCATACCCTTCTAATTCATCTTCTGTAATATATTTTTCTATTTTCGTTGTGAATAGAATTCCATGTAAATGATCTATTTCATGCTGTATGGCACGTGCCAGGAAATCCTTGGCTTGAAATTCTGAGATTTTCCCTTTTCTGTTATACGTACGCACTTTAATGGAGAACGGTCTCGTGACCTCTCCATATAAACCCGGAAAACTGAGGCAGCCTTCAAGATCTGTCTGCTTTCCATCACTTTCTATGATTTCAGGGTTGATCAACTCAATCGTACCGTTTTCATCCCCGATATCAACAATCGCCACCTGCAGGTCAACACCTACCTGCGGCGCTGCCAAACCTACGCCGTCTGCTTCTATCATCGTGTCATACATGTTGTTCAATAGTTTTTTTAATTTCTTATCAAATGCAGTTACCTGGTCACATTCTTTTTCCAAGATTGGATCAGGATGCATTACAATTGGAAGAATCGCCATTTATATCCTCGACTTTCTATATAGCTTTACATCATCATATAAGGATTCACATCAATCGAGATTGATAACCCCCCAGATGCATATTGTTGTTGAAATTGATCCAGCACTGTTTTAAGTGTCGGTGCCAGATTCGGTTCCCGCTTGTATTTTATCAAACATTGGTAACGATATCTATTTTTTATCCGGGGAATGGGAGAAGCAGCCGGTCCGAGGATAACCGTTGATTCCGACAGGCGTGAACGTACAAAACCTGTCAGTTTTTCAGCGATGCCGACGACTTTCATCAAGTCTTCATGACTCAGAGTGATCAATGTAATGAAGTAAAATGGTGGATAGGCCCCCATTTTCCTCATCATCATCTCCTGCATATAAAAGCGGTCATAATCATGCTCTGCCGCTAACTCGATTGAATAATGTTCAGGGGTATAGGTTTGGACGACCACTTCCCCCGGCAGGGTATGCCTGCCAGCCCGTCCGCTGACCTGGGTCAATAGCTGAAAAGTCTTCTCAGCAGCCCGGAAATCCGGTAAATGCAGCATGGTATCCGCACTCAATACACCGACCAGTGTGATATTCGGGAAATCCAGGCCTTTCGCAATCATCTGAGTGCCAAGAAGGATATCCGCTTTCCCTTCGCCGAATGCTGTCAGCAGCTTTTCATGCGACCCCTTCCTGCCCGTTGTATCGACATCCATCCGGATGATCCGCGCACCGGGCAACAGTTTATTAAGTTCCTCTTCCACTTTCTGTGTGCCGGTCCCGAAATAACGGATATGCTCACTGGTACATTCAGGGCAGGTGTTTGGTACATTCTCTTCATAACCGCAATAGTGGCACTTCATTCCATTAGAAAAGCGGTGGTATGTCAGCGATATATCGCAATTCGGACATTGGACGACGAATCCGCAATCACGGCACATGATAAATGAAGAATGACCTCTCCTGTTTAAGAAAAGGACCGTCTGTTCACCTTTTTCCAATCTTGTTTGGAGCTTGTCAAAGAGTTCTTGTGAAAACATCGAGCGGTTCCCGCTTCTTAATTCCTCTCTCATATCTACAATCGATACTTTGGGAAGGTCTCCATCATTCATCCTTCTATTTAAGGTCAACAGTTGATAGACCCCTTTTGAAGCACGGGCGAATGACTCCAAAGAAGGAGTCGCGCTCCCGAGGATGACGGGGCACTGGTGGGTTTCCGCTCTGTGAACAGCTACATCCCTTGCATGATAGCGGGGATTTTCCTCTTGCTTATAGCTTGTCTCGTGTTCCTCATCGATGATGATGATCCCAAGGTTCTCAAATGGCGCAAAAATGGCTGATCTTGCACCCACTACCACTTTTACTTCTTTCCGCTGGATTTTTCTCCATTCGTCATACTTTTCCCCTACCGACAACCCGCTGTGCAGCACAGCAACGTCATCTCCAAACCTGCCTTTGAAGCGATGGACCATTTGCGGGGTGAGGGAAATTTCCGGAACCAAAACAATCGCTTCTTTTCCTTCTTCCAACACCCGCTGGATCGATTGAAGGTAAATTTCAGTTTTACCACTGCCGGTCACTCCATACAAGAGAAACGTTTGATGAGCGGATTGATCGATTTTTTCCTTAATCGGCTCGATGGCTTCAGCCTGCTGATGAGTCAAAAGCAGTGGCGATGTCTTTTCAAACGCCCTGTTTTCAAAAGGGTCACGGTATACCTCTTCCTCTTTTTCCAGCAGCAACCCTTTTTTAACCAATGCTCTGACTGTGGAAGCAGTCGTGCCAGCTCCTTCTATGATTTCATTTAGAAGCATCCCGCCTTTCGGTTGTACAGTACGGCCCATATATTCCATGACTTCCTTTTGTTTATTCGCTTGGGGCGGGAGGTCTGCGAGTATATCCTGAAGCTGGTTTTCCGTGAAATTCGGGAGGATTTTCTTAACCGTCTTTTTCTTCCCTTTGGCTTTGACTTTATATATGACGTCAATCAGCCCTTTTTTCACCTGCTTCTGAATAAGCGGGAGATAACCTGCTTCTTCAACAGGCTTCCAGGAAACCTCGCTGCCTTTTATAAAAAAGCGCCTTAAGGATTCGGGAATTTGTTCGATCTCAATCGGGTCTTCCAAACGAAAAAACTTTTCATACTTTGCCTTCATGGCTGCAGGGAGCATCGCCTGGAAGGCTGAAATTTTAAAACATAATGTTTTATCAGTCAGCCAATTCCCGAGTGATAACAACTCTTCGTTCAGCACCGGTACTAAATCCATAGGTTCAGTAATCGCCTTCAGCTTTGACACTTCACCTTTTTCTTTAAGTTCAATCACAAATCCCTGAATTTTTCGAGGGCCAAACGGGACGACCACTCTCATACCGGGTGAGATACTGCCAAGCCATTCATCAGGAACAAGATAATCGTAGGTCCGGTCTGTCTGCATGGCGGGAACATCGACAATGACACTAGCTACGTTCTTCATGCTTGCCCCTCATTTGCTTTATTGCTTCTATAAAAATTTCCTTTGCAGCTTCCTCTTTCGTGAGCAGCGGCAAATGACGTACAGCATCTGCGGTGATAATGGATACTTTGTTTGTGTCAGTCCCGAAGCCTGAACCCGTTTCCTTCACGTTGTTCGCTACAATCATATCTGCATTTTTTTTATGAAGTTTTGCTTTGGCGTATTCCTCGACATTCGTTGTTTCTGCTGCGAATCCGATTAAATATTGCCCATCCTTTTGTTCACCCAAACTTTTGAGAATATCCCTGGTCCGTTCAAATTCTAGAACCAGGTTACCGTCTTTTTTCTTTAGTTTTTCATCCAGCACGTCCCTTGGACGATAGTCTGCTACTGCAGCACTTTTCACGACAATATCCGCATGAGTGTACACGGAGTGAACAGCCTCGTACATTTCTTCCGCAGAATTAACCCCAACAAAATGAGCCCCTGCTGGCGGTGTTAAATTTGTTGGGCCTGATATCAATGTCACATTGGCCCCAAGGTGTAGAGCCGCCTTCGCTAACGCATACCCCATCTTCCCAGTGGAACGGTTCGAGAAGAAACGGACGGGATCTACCATTTCCCTTGTCGGACCTGCTGTAATGACGATTCGTCTGCCTTTGAGTAAAGATTGTTCTTGCTTTGACCGGGAAAAATGGTCATGTATGATTTCAACGATCTTTTCCGGCTCTTCAAGCCTTCCCTTTCCAATATATCCACAAGCCAAATATCCTTCACTTGGTTCGATGAAGCGGCATCCGTCTTCAAATAACGTCTTAATATTTCTTTGGACTGCAGGATGATCATACATATGTACATTCATAGCCGGGGCAACCCACACTGGCGCTTTGGTTGCCAGCAGAGTGGTCGAAATCATGTCATCCGCAATTCCATTCGCAAGTTTTCCGATTATGTTTGCAGTGGCTGGCGCAACGAGAATGAGATCCGGCCAATCGGCCAAGTCGATATGTGCTATTTTAGAAGAATCCTTTTCGTCAAACGTATCATAATAGACATCTTGTCTGGATAAGGCCTGGAACGTAAGAGGTGCTACAAATTTCCGGGCAGATTCTGTCATGATGACCTTTACCTCCGCTCCGCTTTGGACGAGCTTACTCGTCAAAGCTGCAGCTTTATATACAGCAATTCCACCTGTTACACATAATAGGATTTTTTTCCCCTGATTCATCGATCTTTCCCCCAGTACCTTTATACTTCCTTTTATTATGAAGGATGTTGACCTAAAAAGAAAATAGGGGCTGTCCCAGAAAGATTAATAAAAATCTCCCGGGTCACCCCTCTGTTTTTTTCATGAAGTTGAAATGCTTTTTTTACTCATCGGAGTAAACAGCTTTTTCGTCTCTTTCTTTCATGGATAATTGACCTGCATGTATTTCTTCAAGCGCTTTCCCTACAAATTTTTGTGAAGAATACTTATCCAGGCGGAAATCACCCGTATCCTGAAGGTTCCTTGCGCGTTTAGCCGCGACACTTACTAAGGAATATTTGGAATCAATCTTTTTCATCAATGAGTCAATGGATGGGTATAACATCTATTCAACCTCCAGCATTTTAATATATCGTTGTTGAACTCTTTCTCTTTTGCAGTGCTCAGCCTGCACGATCGAGTTGATTTTTTCTACAGCATTTTCAATCTTGTCATTCTCTACGATATAATCGTAAAGATTCATCATTTCAATTTCTTTTCTGGCAGTGTTCAATCTTCCCTGAATGACTTCATCTGTTTCAGTCCCTCTTGTTACAAGACGGTTTTGAAGTTCTGAAAGGCTTGGAGGTGCCAGGAAAATGAATAATCCTTCCGGGAACTTATCACGGACCTGCTGTGCACCCTGCACTTCAATTTCCAGGAAGACATCTTTTCCTTTGTTGATTGTCTCACGGACATAGTCGACCGGAGTGCCGTAATAGTTACCTACAAATTCAGCATACTCAAGCAGCTTCCCCTGTTCGATCAATGCTTCAAATTCTTCTCTTGATTTAAAGAAATAATCAACTCCGTCTACCTCTCCCTCCCGCGGCTTGCGGGTCGTCATCGAAATGGAGTATTCAAATTTCGTATCTTCTTGGGAAAAAATCGCCTTACGCACTGTTCCTTTTCCTACTCCAGATGGGCCGGAAAGTACGATCAGCAATCCTTTTTCATTCATTTATTTACCCTGCCCTTCTTCTTGCAAATCCTCTTTATCAGTTAAGCGGTGAGCAACTGTTTCGGGTTGAACAGCTGATAATATGACATGATCACTATCGGTGATGATGACTGCCCTGGTTCTTCTTCCGTATGTAGCATCCACTAAAGTACCCCGGTCTCTTGCATCTTGAATTAGACGCTTTATCGGCGCAGACTCAGGACTGACAATCGAGATGATCCGATTGGCTGATACAATATTTCCAAACCCTATATTGATGAGCTTAATAGACATGACGCTCCTCCTAATCAATAGCTTAGTTTCTCCGTATTCCGAATAAACTAAACTTCTTATTCTACATTTTGTACTTGTTCCCGAAGCTTTTCAAGCGTAGATTTCAACTCTACCACGGAAGCCGTGATGTTTGAATCATTCGCTTTTGAACCGATGGTATTTACTTCCCTGTTCATCTCCTGAATCAAAAAATCAAGTTTTCTGCCAACGGGTTCATTCAGACTCAATGTGGAGTGAAAATAATGGAAATGACTCTTCAAGCGGGTCAATTCTTCCGTTATATCGGATTTGTCAGCCATGATGGCCACTTCGTTCAACAAACGGGGTTCATCGATTGCCCCTTCGCTATACTCCAACATTTTCTTTTTCAGTCTTTCCCTGTATTCAGTGACAACGTTAGGTGCAAAACTGTTTAACTCAGAAACTTTTTGCTCGAAATGATTCAGATGGGCATTGAGATCCTCTTCAAGTGCCTTCCCTTCCTGCATCCTCATTTCCTTCAATTCCCTGGCAGCCAGGATAACGGCGTCCAGTACCAATTGTTCAAGTTCTTCGTTTTCTTCTTCCATCTCTTCGATGGTGATGAATTCTTCTCTTGATAATAGTTGATTTAACTCAACGTCACCTTTCAATGAAAAACTATTCTTTACTTCATGTACTAACTGATAATAATCTCGAATGAGCTTCCAGTCAATATGCAGGTTCCTGTGAACGAGTCCATCTCCGTTAATGGTGATGAAAATATCCACTTTCCCTCTTTTAATGAATTCAGAGACCTGCTTTTTGATCTTTTCTTCAAGCTTCAGCAACTGCCGCGGCAGTCTGATATAACATTCGTGGTATCGATGATTCACCGATTTCATTTCGACTGTTATTGTATGTAGTTCAGAATCCAGCTTACTTCTTCCAAAGCCTGTCATGCTGACAACCATTACGATCACTTCCTATCTGTATGTGTAATAGTGTATGTAATGTTGTTCATTTATGTATAAAAGCCCCCAACTTTCAAGCAGTGTTGAAAGCATCGGGAAAATCCGATGATGATCATTCGGAATATATGAAAAAAGGTAATAGAGGTCGAAACTCTATTACCTTTTGGATTATACCACAATTAACTATTTTTTTCTTGCAAAAAATGACCCTGCCAATAAAAAGGTCGGCAAAGAGCTGAGACCGAGGATCAACATCCAATCCTTCAATTCTATTGGAACCGTGTGGAAGATCGGCTGAAGGGACGGAATGTAAATGACCAGAAGCATCAGGACAAGTGACGAGATGACGGCCCAGACCAAATACATATTCCCGAATGGATTCCTTGAGAAAACCGACACTTCACTCCGGCAGTCGAACACATGGATCAATTGTGCCATTACTAATGTAGCAAAGGCGACGGTTTGAGCATAAGCAAGATGATCAGGGTGCGCTTTGTAAGCAAGGATGAACGCAAGCAATGTAACCAGCCCGATCAAGAAACCCCTTGAAACGACTTTCCAACCCAATCCTCTGGCAAATACCCCTTCATTCATATTCCTCGGCTTTCTCTTCATCACATCATCTTCAGGCTTATCAAGTCCGAGTGCCATGGCAGGAAGCCCGTCTGTGACGAGATTGACCCAAAGGATTTGAATGGGAACAAGAGGAAGCGGTAATGCCAGCAGCATCGCAAATAACATGACGAGGATCTCCCCTACATTGGATGCAAGCAGATATCTGATGAATTTCCTGATGTTTTCATATATATTGCGGCCTTCCTGAATGGCAGATTTGATCGTTGCAAAATTATCATCGAGCAGGACCAGGGAAGACGATTCCTTGGCAACATCAGTACCAGTAATCCCCATCGCCACTCCGATATCAGCTGACTTGATCGCAGGGGCATCATTCACCCCATCACCTGTCATCGCAACGACATGGCCCCTGTTTTGTAATGCCTTTACAATTTTCAATTTATGCTCCGGAGAGACGCGCGCGAATACAGATACATCTTCTACGACTTCCTGAAGTTCTTCGACATCCATTTCATTCAACGCTTTTCCATCCAGCACCTTGTCATTTCTTTTTAAGATCCCTAACTGAGCAGCGATGGCTTTAGCGGTCAACAGATGATCCCCTGTGATCATGACTGTTTTGATGCCCGCAGCCTTACACTCCCTGACAGCTTGTTTTACTTCCGGCCTTGGCGGATCGATCATTCCTTGAAGTCCGATGAATGTGATTCCTTCTTCCACATCTTTTTCACTCAAAGATTCAGCCTTCACCCCATTCAAAGGCTTGTAACCTATAGCAATATTGCGCAGTGCATTTGATGACATTTCACTGATTGCATTATCTACCCTTTGTGATAAATCACCAGTTTTGAACTGCAGCTTGTCATCCCAGAGGATTGACTCACTATTGGCTGCCAGCACGTCCGGTGCACCCTTCGTTACCGAAAATTGTTTTCCATTTTGATCGATTACGATGACGCTCATCATCTTCCGTGTCGAATCAAATGGAAACTCTTTTACGATTTTAAACTTTTGTAACAAAGCTTCCCGGTTTAACCCAGCTTTTATCCCTGCTACCAGAAGAGCTCCTTCAGTGGGATCACCATCTACTGCAAAGCTGTCATCCCGGGTGACAAGTTCTGCATGATTGCACAGCATCCCAAATGTGAGTAATTGATTGAGTGCTTTTTGATTGTGAGGTGAGACCCTTTCCTCCCCACTGTAAAATTGCCCATCAGGTTCATACCCGGTACCCGTCACGGACCAGTTTCTGCCTCCGCTCCAGAGATGGGTGACAGTCATTTTATTCTGAGTGAGAGTGCCGGTTTTATCCGAGCAAATGACAGAGGCGCACCCCAGAGTTTCCACAGCTGGGAGCTTTCTTACAATCGCTTTCTTTTTGATCATTCTCTGTACCCCGAGTGAAAGAGCGACTGTCACGATGGCTGGCAGTCCCTCGGGAATGGCCGCTACCGCCAGTGACACACCCGCCAGGAACATGGTATAGATATCATGCCCTTGTATCACGCCCACTCCCACAACCAATGCTGTGAGAATCAACGCAACTGTTATCAGTATTTTACCTAATTCTTCCAGTCTCCTTTGTAACGGGGTGACCATTGATTCCGCCTTTTGAAGCATGTCGGCAATCTGCCCCATCGCGGTCTTCATTCCAATTGCCGTTACAACTCCGACGCCATTCCCTCTTGTGACCATCGTTCCCATAAAAGCCATATTCTCTAAATCTCCAAGACTGATATGGTCGCCCGCGACTGGAGAGGTGGACTTCGATACAGGTACGGATTCCCCGGTCAACGCTGACTCTTCAATTTCTAAATTATTTGCATCGATCAAGCGGACGTCCGCTCCAATGCGGTCACCGCTTCCAAAGCGCATGATATCCCCTACAATCACTTCCCTGGAAAGGACTTTCACCCAGCTTCCCTCTCTCAATACTGTCACTTGGGGAGCTGACAGCTCTTTGAGTGCCTGAAGTGATTTTTCGGCTTTCCTTTCCTGGAAGAATCCGAGGAATCCATTAATAAGCACGATGGCAATGATAGCGACCGCATCAATATATTCACCCAGCAGTCCCGAAATGAGTGTGGCTGCGAGCAACACAAGCACCATGAAGTCTTTAAATTGGCTGAAGAACAATAATAGATTTGATTGTTTCTCTGCTTCTTCAAGCTGGTTATAACCGAATTGTTTTCTTCTTTTAGATACATCTTCTTCTGACAATCCATTGGTATAATCGGTGTTCAATGACTTTTCTATATCTTCCTGTCTCATCTCATGATATTTCATTCAACCAATTCACTCTCCTCCTACGATAACGAAAAGTTGATCTTCTCTTAGCATTCTTATTCAGACTCGTCCTAAAAAATGATATGATTTAAATATGAATTTTAGGCTAGTCTTGGTTAATCATTTATTATTAAGCAAGTGCCTAAATACCGCTGTTGGTTTCCGTGAAAGACTTCGCTTTCCGCGGGCGGGCGGTGAGCCTCCTCGTCGCTGCGCTCCTGCGGGGTCTCACCTGTCCCGCTTTTCCCGCAGGAGTCTGCGTCTTTCACTCCAACCAACAGCTGGTGACGCCCCTAAATCAACAAAAAGGTTTATGATTACTAAGAGAGACAAGCAAAAAAATAATTGAATCATAAGTAGAAATATGTTTTATGGAAGCAGATATTTCCATAAAGACTTGGTTATCGAAATGATTTTTTCATTTCTAAATAAACAAAATGCAAGAGAATATATAAAATACGTAATGTTGAAGAGGATGTTGGTTATGTCATTTGATGGATTGTTTACTAGAGCGATGACGTTGGAATTGAAGGATGAGGTTGTGAATGGAAGGATCAATAAGGTTCATCAGCCTTATAAGAATGAGATCATTATGATCGTGCGGGCGAACGGTAAGAATCATAAGCTTCTCCTATCCGCCCACCCAAGTTATTCAAGGGTTCAGATTACGAAAGAAGATTACGAGAACCCGTCGGTCCCTCCTATGTTCTGCATGCTTCTTCGCAAGCATTTGGAAGGGTACATCATTGAAGATATCAAACAATCGGGGCTCGACCGGATGATTGTTTTTGAAGTTAAAGGAAGAAATGAAATAGGTGATGTTTCTTATAAGCAGCTGATCATTGAAGTGATGGGAAGACACAGCAATATCATTTTAGTCGATAAAGAAAGAAACATGATCCTGGACAGTATCAAGCATATTTCTCCCAGCATGAATACTCACCGTACCGTTTTACCAGGTCATGAGTATGTCATGCCTCCGCAGCAGGACAAAAGAAACCCACTGGACGCAACGGGCGATGATGTGCTGAGAGCGCTCGATTTCAATGCAGGTAAATTGGATAAACAAATCGTGCAGTCATTCGCCGGTATATCTCCGTTGTTTGCCAAAGAGGTCATTCACCATGCTGGCCTCGGTACACAGTCGGCGATCGCTCAGTCCTTCCTTGATTTAGTAGGAAAATCAAAAGAGAATCAAGTGTCTCCTACTCTTTCCATCGGGCAGAAAGAAGTATTTTATTGGACAGACCTTGAGCATGTGGAAGGAGAAAAGCTTGTCTTTTCTTCATTAAGTGAATTACTGGATCGTTTCTTCTATCAAAAAGCTGCAAGGGACCGAGTGAAGCAGCAAGGAAATGATCTGGAGCGGTTTATCCGGAATGAAAGGGATAAAAACGTAAATAAGATTGAAAAGCTGAAACTGACATTGAAAGATGCCGAGCAGGCTGACCGCTTTCAATTATTAGGCGAACTTCTTACTTCAAATCTGTATGCAGTGGAACGAGGGATGACTGAAGTCAGTGTCGTCAATTACTATGACGAGGACGGGGAAAGCATCACCATCCCTCTTAATCCCCAGAAATCGCCTTCGGAAAATGCTCAGCTTTATTTCTCCCGTTATCAAAAGGCCAAAAATGCGGTTGATATTGTGAATGAGCAGATTGAAAAAGCAGGTGAAGAAATCATTTATTTGGAGAGGCTGCTTCAGCAGCTTGAATCAGCATCCACAAAGGACGTGGAGGAAATACGGGAAGAGTTAGAGGAAGAAGGCTACCTGAGGGTGCGTAAGCAGACGAAAAAGAAGAAATCAAATGGGAAACCTGTACTTGAAAGCTATACTTCAAGTGACGGAACTCCAATCTTGGTAGGAAAGAATAACAAGCAAAATGATTATTTAACAAATAAAGCGGCAGGCAGGGATGACATCTGGCTGCACACCAAAGATATACCAGGGTCTCATGTGGTGATCAAAAGTAACGACCCATCCGAACAAACCATTAAAGAAGCAGCAAATATCGCTGCATATTTCAGCAAAGCCCGGGAATCCAGTTCGGTTCCAGTCGATTTCACCGCCGTCAGACAAGTTAAGAAGCCAAAAGGAGCAAAGCCCGGGTTTGTCATTTATGAAGGGCAGCAGACGGTTTATGTTACTCCTGACTTGGACCTTGTACGTTCATTAAAGGATTGATAAAAAAGCACTTTTACCGATTTCCTGGTAAAAGTGCTTTTTTGGGTTAATTCCCCCATGCTTCGGGATTTTCTTTCCAAGCATTCAAATTTTCCAGCTCTTCTTCCTTGATGATTGAACGTTTGAGTGCTACTTGAAGTAAACTGGAGTAATCCGATAATGCATGAGCATTGATGTTATGTTCTTCGAGCATTGCTTTGCCTTTTTCAAGTTCATAAGTGAAGATGGCAGCTACCCCCAATACCTCACACCCTGCTTCCCTTAATGCTTCAACTGCAGTGATGCAGCTGCCGCCTGTAGAAATCAGGTCCTCTACCACCACTACTTTTTGGCGGGCAGTGACTTTACCTTCAATTTGATTACCTTTTCCATGTGCCTTCGCTTTGGATCGGACATAACACATCGGGAGGTTCAGTTTTTCACTTACCCAGGCTGCATGCGGAATACCTGCTGTAGCTGTACCGGCTATCACTTCTGCTTCGGGAAAGCGATCTTTTATTATCTCTGAAAGTCCGCTTGAAATTTCATTTCTCAACGATGGATAGGACATGGTTAAACGGTTATCACAATAAATCGGCGACTTAATCCCCGATGACCATGTAAAAGGCTCTGCAGGATTTAAAAAGACAGCTTCGATGTCTAATAGTTTATTGGCAATTTCTATTTTCATTTCAAACCCTCCCATTTTTTTACAACTTGTTCATAAGCGAGTTGTGGATTTTCTGCTTGGGTGATGCTTCTTCCGACTACGATTAATGAAGACCCCATTTCCCTCGCTTTTTCAGGGGTTGTAATTCTTTGCTGATCCCCCTTATCCTCGTCAGATAATCTGATCCCTGGGGTAACCCTCAAAAAATCCTTCCCGCAATGTTCCCTGATCAGCATTGCTTCATGAGGTGAACATACCACTCCATCGAGCCCTGACTGTTTTGCGAGACTTGCATAATGCAAGACTGAATCATTAATTGATCGAGCAATCAGCTGTTCATCCCTCATCTGCTTTTCGGAAGTGGATGTTAATTGGGTCACTGCTATCAGTTTTGTGGGATTTTGATTTGCCGGTCTCCCAGCATGAAGGCCTTCCAAAGCCTTTTCCATCATTGCAGTGCCCCCTGCGGCATGCACATTGAGAAGTTCCAGGTCATATTGGGCAAGACCCTTCATTGCCCCATAAACGGTGTTGGGGATATCATGGAGTTTCAAATCAAGGAATATACGGTGATTATCCTTCAATAGTTTTTCTATGATGCATGGCCCGTTTTGAAGATATAATTCCATACCAACTTTCACATTCAAACTCTCATCGAATAATTCCAGAAATGAAGACGTATCTTCCCACGATGGAAAATCAAGAGCTATAAATGGTTTTTGATTCATGCTTACCCCAGCTCCTTCCAATAAGTTCGGAGATTTGATCCACTCCAAGTTCATCGAGTAATGCAGGAAGTTCGTTAATGATCCGCTGACATACAAAAGGATCGACGAAGTTAGCTGTCCCGACTGCCACTGCACTCGCACCTGCATAAAAATATTCAATGACGTCTTCGGCTGTCTGAATGCCGCCCATCCCTATAATTGGGAGGTCGACTGCCTGGCTTACTTCATAGATCATCCTGATGGCAACCGGCTTGATCGCAGGTCCGGATAAACCGCCTGTTTTATTGGCCAGTACGGGCTTGGCGGTTTTGATATCCAGTCTCATTCCAAGGAGAGTATTGATCATCGTTAAACCGTCCGCTCCGCCTGCCTCAACCGCCTTGGCCATTTCAACAATATTGGAGACATTCGGTGAAAGCTTTACATATAGCGGGACCTCCGACACCTCTTTGACTCTTTTCGTCAGTTCCTTTGCCACTGCCGGAATGGTCCCAAATGCGATTCCGCCCGTTTTAACATTCGGGCATGATATGTTTAGTTCCAGTGCTTTTACATTGGATACTGTTGAGATTTCCTTTGCGACTTCAACATAATCTTCCATTTTTGAACCGGCCACATTGGCAATGATTGGGACATCAAACTGGGAGAGCCATGGAAGTTCATTGTCCATAACCCCTTTAAGCCCCGGGTTTTGAAGCCCGATTGCATTTAACATCCCCCCGTTTGTTTCCGCTACACGAGGAGTGGGGTTCCCGAAGCGCGGTTCTTCGGTTGTCGCCTTTATCATGATTGCGCCAAGTTCACTTAAATCATAGAATTGACTGTATTCGCGTCCAAACCCAAAACAGCCTGAAGCCGGCATGACTGGGTTTTTCAGCGATAATCCTGGTAATTCAATTTCCAACCTTCTCATAATTGCACCACCCCTGCCGGAAATACTGGGCCGTCACTGCATACTTTCACATAACTGTAACCATCAGGATCGTCCTGTTTATGACATACGCATGCAAAGCATGCGCCGATTCCGCAGCCCATTCTCTCCTCTAAAGAAATGAAACCGCTTTTCATCTCTAATCTGGATTGTAAGGCTTTTAGCATCGGTGTCGGACCGCAAGAAAAATACTCATCAAAACCGGGTGCTTCCTTCTGAATGACATCGGTGACAAACCCTTTTGTCCCGAGTGATCCATCCACTGTGGCAATAAACGTTTCACCCAGTTCCTCAAATCGTTCTTTATAAAAGCTGACAGACCGGTCTTGAAAGCCCAGGATATGTTTTACTTCCCAGCCTTTAGCGATTAAACTCTTGGAAAGACCGTATAGGGGAGGAACACCGATTCCCCCGCCTACCAATAATGCGGTTTTGCTTTCCCCCTCTTCCACAGTGAATCCATTTCCAAGAGGGCCCAGAATATCAACTGTTTCCCCTATATCGACGAGGGAAAGAAGTTTCGTCCCCTTGCCTTCAGCACGGTAAATCAACGTCATGCTTTGCTCTTCTTGATTGTGTGCTGCAATGGAGATCGGCCTCCTTAACAGAGGGTCGATCCCGGTCCCGACTTTCACATGGACAAACTGTCCAGGGGCCTTTATTTGATTCACCAATTCCCCTTTCAGGACCAATTCAAAGATGTTCTTTGCAATCTGTTCATGGGAAACCACCGTCATCTGGTCGTTTACGATCATTGATGAACCGCCTTTCTTTTCTCCGGCGACGCTGGCAGTGCCTCTGCCGAGAAGGTTATGGATTCGATCACCCGCAAGATCGCTTCTGCCGTATCTAAAGAAGTTAGGCATGGGACTCCATTTTCCACTGATTCTCTTCGGATCCTGAAACCGTCCCTGGCCGGCTGCTTTCCTTTAGTAAGGGTGTTGATGACAAGCTGCGTCTCTCCGCTTTGAATGAGGTCAAGCAGTGTCGGACCCTCAGCACCGATCTTATCGACTTCTTTAACACCGACACCTGCTTTCATCAAATGCTGAGCGGTCCCCTTCGTGGCAAGGATCTGATAGCCGATATTCACGAAGCGTTTCGCTAATAACACCGCTTCTTCCTTATCTTTATCTGCCACTGTCATCAGGACGGATCCATGCTCCTTCATTTCCATTCCTGCCGCGACCATTCCTTTGTAAAGTGCTTTCTCTAAAGTAGAGTCTTTCCCCATGACTTCCCCGGTGGATTTCATTTCAGGACCCAATGTGATGTCGACCCTTCTAAGCTTTGCAAAAGAGAATACCGGCACCTTGACAAAAACTCCTTGCTTTTCTGGAATCAAACCTGATTCGTACCCCTGCTCCTTCAAAGAAATTCCCAGGATTGATTTCGTTGCCATATTGGCCATCGGCACATTCGTGATTTTACTTATGAATGGCACCGTTCTGCTTGAGCGCGGATTCACTTCGAGAACAAAGATTTCCCCTTTTGATATGACATATTGAATGTTAAGCAGGCCGACAATATTCAACCCTTTTGCCAATCGGGTAGTGTAATCCACTAATGTTTCTTTTTGTTCCTGTGTCAACTGCTGCGGGGGGTACACTGCAATGGAATCCCCTGAATGGACGCCTGCCCGTTCGATATGCTCCATGATTCCTGGTACAACGACATCGACTCCGTCTGAAATCGCATCCACTTCAATCTCTTTCCCGATCAGGTATCTGTCGATCAGTACAGGATGCTGCGGATTAACCTTTACTGCGTTTTTCATATAGTGAAGGAGCTCTTCTCTCCTATATACAATCTCCATTGCCCTTCCGCCGAGTACATAAGAAGGTCTGACCAGTACCGGATACCCGATGGATTCTGCGATTTCAAGTGCTCCTTCTACAGAAACTGCGGTTTTTCCTTCTGGCTGGGGAATCCCTAATTGGTTAAGTGTATATTCGAATTTGTCCCGGTTCTCAGCACGGTCGAGATCTTCAAGTGAAGTTCCAAGAATCGTGACACCCCTTCTCACCAATTCCTCTGCCAGGTTAATCGCCGTCTGTCCTCCAAATTGGACCACAACCCCTTTAGGTTTCTCTAAATCAATGATGTGCATGACATCCTCAACCGTAAGCGGCTCAAAGTATAACTTATCTGAAATACTGAAGTCCGTTGATACCGTTTCAGGGTTGTTATTTATGATAATCGCTTCATATCCTGCTTCTTTAATTGCCCATACAGAATGGACGGTTGCGTAATCAAATTCCACGCCCTGACCGATTCGGATCGGTCCTGAGCCAAGAACGATGACACTTTCTCTATCTGTGACTTTAGATTCGTTTTCATCCTCGTACGTCCCATAGAAGTATGGTGTTTCAGATTCAAACTCGGCTGCACAGGTATCGACCATTTTATACACCGGAAGAAGGCTGTTTTCTTTTCTCCACTGATAGACTTCATTTTCCGTACTGCCCCAAAGTTTTGCTAAAGTGATATCAGAGAAGCCCATACGTTTTGCTTTTAGAGCCAGTTCAACATGGAATGGCAAATCACTTAATTCCTTTTCAAACTCTACAATTCTATTCATCTTATATAAGAAGAAGAGGTCAATCTTACTCCATTCGTGAATGGTTTCGATCTTCACTCCCCTCCTGAGTGCTTCACCTACATAGAAGAGACGTTCATCACCAGCTTTACGGATCCTTTTCTCAATCCACTGATCGGTCATTTGCTCCGCATCGCTTAACTCCATGTGATACGTATTGCTTTCTAATGAGCGGATGGCTTTTAACAATGATTCCTCAAAAGTTCTGCCGATCGCCATCACTTCACCGGTTGCTTTCATCTGGGTGCCAAGATTCCGTTTGGCTGCTTCAAACTTGTCAAATGGCCAGCGCGGGATCTTAGTTACCACATAATCAAGCGCCGGTTCGAAGGCGGCGTATGTTTTTCCAGTGACCGGATTCCTCATTTCATCCAATGTAAGACCTACAGCGATCTTCGCTGCAAGCTTGGCAATCGGATAACCGGTTGCTTTTGAAGCAAGTGCCGATGAACGGCTCACACGCGGATTCACTTCAATGATGTAATACTGGAAACTGTCGGGATCCAGTGCGAGCTGAACGTTGCAGCCTCCTTCAATACCCAGTTCACGGATGATCTTAAGGCTTGTGTTCCTGAGCATTTGATATTCCCTGTCACTTAAGGTCTGACTCGGTGCCACCACGATAGAATCCCCAGTATGGATTCCTACAGGATCGATGTTTTCCATGTTACACACAACAATCGCATTGTCGGCTCCATCCCTCATAACCTCGTATTCTATTTCTTTAAAACCTGCGATACTCTTCTCAAGAAGACACTGTGTCACAGGGCTGTATTTTAAGCCGGAGCTTACGATTTCAATCAACTCTTCTTCATTATGGCAGATTCCGCCGCCAGTCCCTCCGAGTGTGTAAGCTGGTCTTACAATGACCGGGAAGCCGACTCCATCGACAAAATGAAATGCCTCCTCTACACTTCGGATAATCTCGCTTTCTGGTACCGGCTCATGAAGTTCATTCATAAGATTTCTAAATAAATCACGGTCTTCGGCTTTTTCAATGGCAGATAGTTTAGTTCCGAGTATTTCAACGCCGCATTCATCTAATACTCCAGATTTTGAAAGCTCAACAGCCAGGTTCAAGCCGGTCTGTCCCCCAAGTGTAGGAAGGACGGCATCCGGGCGTTCCTTACGGATGATCCTGCTCACAAATTCGAGTGTCAGCGGCTCAATGTAAACTTTGTCAGCCATTTCAGCGTCTGTCATGATCGTTGCCGGGTTGGAATTGACCAGTATGACACGGTACCCCTCTTCTTTAAGGGCTATACAGGCCTGGGTCCCTGCATAGTCGAATTCCGCTGCCTGTCCTATGATGATTGGTCCGCTTCCGATTACTAAAATGCTTTTAATGTCTGTACGTTTAGGCATGTTGAAGCTCCTTTCTTTTCTCATCTTCCATTAGTTTCATGAAATGATCGAATAAGTAATTTGAATCCTCCGGCCCCGGTGAGGCTTCCGGATGATATTGAACCGTGAATGCAGGATAATCAAGGTGTTTCAAACCTTCAACTGTATCGTCATTGATTGCGATATGAGTGACTTCCACTCTGGTTCCTGCGAGTGATTTTTCTTCGACTGCATATCCGTGGTTTTGTGAAGTCAATGCTATTTTTCCCGTGATCAAGTCTTTCACCGGATGATTGCCGCCGCGATGGCCGAACTTCATCTTGAATGAATCCCCTCCGCAAGCAAGTGCGAATAATTGATGGCCCAGGCAGATTCCGAATAGCGGTATTTCACCAATCAACTCCCTGATCGTTTCAATTGCATGAGGTACGTCTTTCGGGTCTCCAGGTCCATTCGACAGCATGATGCCGTCCGGCTGAAGCCTGCGGATTTCTTCTGCTGAAGTATCATGAGGGACTACAACAACGTCGCAATCACGTTTATTGAGTTCCCTCAGGATTCCGTGTTTCATGCCAAAATCCATCAGGATAACCCTGAATCCTCTTCCCGGACTCGCATAAGCCGTTTTTGTTGATACTTGTTTAACTTGATCTCTTCTCAAGGATGTTTCATGTAACTTTACAAGCATCTCTTCTGTGTCCGATTCGGCTGAACAAACGATTCCTTTCATTGCTCCATGCTTCCTGATGATCCGAGTCAGTTTTCTTGTATCGATACCGGCAATTCCTGGAATGCCTTTCACTTTCAATAACTCATCCAGCGTTGATTCATTTCTCCAGTTCGACGGGAAGTCAGCCGCTTCCCTTACGATGAATGCCTTGATGGCTGGAGTGATGGATTCAAAGTCGTCCCGATTGATGCCGTAGTTTCCTACCAAGGGATACGTCATTGTAACCAACTGTCCACAATAGGAGGGGTCTGAAAGAATTTCCTGATAGCCTGTCATGCTTGTATTAAATACAACTTCCCCGATCGTTTCTTCATTTGCTCCAAAACCTTCCCCAATGAATACTGTTCCATCGTCTAAAATGAGTTGTCTTTTCATTCTTCATTTCCTCCTTTTTCCCATACAAGGGATCCTTGATAAAAAGTCGCTTCAGGCCAGCCTTTGCACTCCCATCCTTTGAAAGGAGTATTTTTTCCTTTGGATAAAAATTCAGCGGGATCAACGGCCTTTTGTTTTGATAAATCGATTAGTGTAAAATCAGCCTCTCCACCCACTTCCAGGCGCCCAAATGGAAGATTGAATGCCGAACTCGGTTTAATCGTCATCCACTCGACTAACTGCTTAAGAGTAAAAATTCCTTTAGCTACAAAGTTTGTATATAGCAGCGGGAATGCTGTTTCAAGACCGACGATCCCGAAAGGGGCCAGCTGCATCCCTTCTGATTTTTCAGCTTCTGTATGCGGTGCATGATCTGTAGCGATAAAATCAATCGTCCCTTCCATTAATCCTTCGATCAAAGCCTGTTGATCTTCTTTGCTTCTAAGCGGGGGATTCATCTTAAAGTTTGGATCCAGACCCGGAATATCGTCTTCACATAGTAGAAGGTGATGAGGTGTTACTTCTGCAGTGACGTTGATTCCAGCTCTCTTTGCATCCCTTACCACCCTTACTGACTCTTTCGTTGAAATATGACATACATGGTAATGAACGCCCGCTGCTTCAGCCAGCAGCACATCCCTTGCGATATGTACGGCTTCGCATACAGATGGGATTCCAGCGATTTCGTGTTTCCTTGAAAATTCCCCTTGGTGCACCGCTCCTTTGTTGATTAATGTATTTTCTTCACAGTGAGCGACAATCGATGCACCGATGCTTGCAGCCTTTTTCATCGCTTTCAGCATTATCCCTGCCGATTGAACCCCTACACCGTCATCCGTAAAAGCAAATGCCCCATTTCCTTTTAAGGATGATAAGTCATTCAACTTCTTACCTGTCTGCCGTTCAGTAATCGCTGCGTAGGGCAAGACCCGGATGCTGGCTGTTTCTGCGATCCTCTCATTCAGGGATCTCAATGTTTCTTCTGAATCGGGTACAGGCCTCGTATTCGGCATTGCTGCAATTGTCGTGAACCCTCCCCTTGCCGCCGCTCTCGTTCCCGTTTTTATCGTTTCTTTATGTTCGCCGCCAGGTTCTCTCAAATGAACATGCAGGTCGACGAACCCCGGGGAGATCAACAAACCTTCCGCTTGGAATTCTTGATGTTCGCTGCTGTCAAGCTTTGCACCCATTGCGGAGATTTTATTTCCTTGGAGCTTTATATCAATTTTCTCAAGTTCACCGTTCTCTTTTATGATACTTGCATTTCGGATTAACCAGTTCATTTGTCATTCCCCCTATTAGTTGTTATCCAGAGCCCTTTTCAAGACAGCCATCCTCACAAATACTCCGTTTTCCATCTGCTTGAAGATTCTTGATTTATCGCATTCCACCAATGAATCTGCAATTTCGACCCCGCGATTGACAGGTGCCGGATGAAGGATGATGCTGTTTTCTTTCATTCTTTCTATTCTGCTTACCGTCAGTCCAAAGCTCTGGTGATATTCTTCTTTCGTGAGGTTTGAAGTGCTGCCGTGGCGTTCATGCTGGATTCTTAAAAGCATCACGGCGTCAGAGGTCGCCACACTTTCATCCACCGTCATATACTTGTTCTGATATTCAGGCGGGAACCATTCACGGGGTCCTGAGAAGACAACTTTGGCTCCCAATTTCTTCAGCGCCTCGGCATTTGACCGTGCAACCCGGCTGTGTGCAATGTCTCCAATGATCGCCACTTGCAGGTTTTCAAATCCACCAAATTCCTGACGTATGGTTAAAAGATCCAATAAGCATTGAGTTGGGTGATTCCCGCAGCCGTCGCCTCCGTTGATCACCTTTACCTTCATACCCTCCAACCCATCAAAGTAGCGCTCGAGTGTATGTCGGATGACGACCGTTTCAACCCCGATCGCTTCCAAGGTCCGTACTGTGTCGTAGAGTGTTTCCCCTTTTTGCACACTTGAAGTATGTGCTTCAAATGGAATCACCTGGAGTCCCAACTTCCTTTCCGCCATTTCAAAACTGCACTTGGTACGAGTACTTGCTTCAAAGAATAGGTTCGCCACATATTTATCTGAACCTTTGTCCCAGGACTCTCCTTCCTTGAATCGTTCAGCCTGGTCAAGAATATCGATGATTTCTTCTTTCGTTAATTCATTCATAGTCAATAAGTTCTTCACGATGAACCCTCCTAAAAAAACCACCCTGTCTAAGATCGACAGGGTGGCTTTGAACATACGTCTTAAGACATGAGAGCAGACGGCTCCCTGTCCTGTTCAATTTCACCCTTGTAGACTCTCTGGACTAACTTTAAAAGGTGTTTCTATGCAACTTCATTTTTTGAAGAGTGTTCTTCTTGAAAGAGATTATTATTCCCTTCACTTTCTTCTCTGCCAGGTAAGACCAGGTTCAGCACTACTCCTACAATGGCAGCCAGTGCCATGCCCGATAATGAGACCTCATCACTCACTTTTACGAATGCGCCGCCGACCCCGATTACAAGGATAACGGATGAGATTACCAGATTACGCTTATTTCCTAGATCCACTTTGTTGTCGATCAGCATGCGAAGTCCGCTTGAAGCGATGATTCCAAATAAGAGGATCGAGACACCGCCCATTACAGCTGATGGAATCGAGCTGATCAGTGCTGTGATCTTACCGATGAACCCGAATGTGATGGCCAGCACAGCTGCGCCGGCAATGACGAATACGCTGAATACCCGTGTAATGGCCAAGACTCCTATGTTTTCACCGTAAGTTGTATTTGGCGGCCCTCCAATCAAGGATGCAATCACTGTTGCCACCCCGTCACCGAGAATCGAACGATGAAGTCCTGGTTTTTCAATGAAGTTCCGGCCGACGACCTTGCTTAGTACCATCTGGTCTCCAGTATGCTCAGCCAATGTTACGAGGGCAACCGGTACCATGATCGAAACAATCTCCCATGAAAAGCTTGGTGTATAGTTTACAAAAGGTATGAAGAAGTCAGGCATTTGTAAGACTGGAGCATCGATCACTTTTTGAAAGTCAACCAGACCGGCAAATATGGCAATGATATAACCGCCGACTATCCCCGCAAGTATCGGTACCATCCCAAGGAACCCCTTGAAGTAAATCGAGCAAATGATCGTTATGGCCAGCGTAGCTAGTGCCACCATGAAGTGAGTGTTGCTATAAACCAGATTTTCTGCACCAGGGTTTTCATACATCGCCATGTTGACTGCAGTTCCTGCAAGCCCAAGCCCGATCACCATGATTACAGGCCCTACTACAATCGGCGGCAGAATCCGTGTCAGCCATTTTAACCCCAGTTTTGAAATAAGCAGTGCGACAATCCCGTAAACAATCCCTGCCAGGAAGCTTCCCATCATGGCTGCTTCCGGTCCCCCGAAGCTTTTAGCTGCAAGTATCGGTGCAATGAAAGCAAAGGATGAACCTAAATACGCGGGTATTCTTCCTTTTGTTATGAGCATGTATGCCAGTGTTCCCAAACCACTTGAAATCAGTGCAACTCCGGGACTCAACCCTACCAGGAAAGGAACCAATACCGTTGCGCCGAACATAGCGAAAAGATGCTGTATGCTTAATGTGAGCCATTTTCCTGGATTCGGTCTTTCTTCTACATCAAGTACTGCTTTTTGATTTTCATTCATTACTTGTTCCTCCCTTGATTCTGTTTTACTCCATAAAAAAACCCTCTTTGTCCTGTAAGAGGGTACAAAGAGGGTATAAGAAGTCCGTGGTGCACTTCATTCCCATCCTTTGTCAGCCTCTCTGGACCAATCTTAAAAGGATTATCCTTTATTCTTTTTCGTGTATGGTTACTTGTTCCTCTCCGTCTACTTCAGAAAGCAAGACCATAATTTTTTCAGAACTTGAAGTTGGAATATTCTTTCCGACAAAGTCTGCTCTGATCGGGAGTTCCCTGTGGCCTCTGTCTACAAGGACCGCTAATTGAATCTGGCTTGGACGCCCTCTATCCATAAGTGCATCGAGCCCGGCCCTTACTGTTCTTCCTGTAAATAATACGTCATCAACAAGTATGACTTTTTTATTTGTAATATCTACCGGCAAATCCGATCCTTTTACTTCCGGTTCGTTATCAGCGGTCTTTTTGCTGAGATCATCTCTGTACAGTGTGATGTCAATTTCACCTACAGGAATTTCTTCCCCTTCGATATCATGGATGCGTTTAGCCAGTCTGTTGGCAATATGGATCCCTCGCGTTTTGATACCGACGAGGACACAATTTTCGATCCCTTTATTTCGTTCGATTATTTCATGCGCGATTCGTGTAAGTGCCCTTCTGATGGCCGGCTGATCTAATACCGTAGCTTTCTTTGTCATTACTGCACCTCTTTTCTAATCGTTCATCTTAATTTATGGATGTACATCAATAAAAAATCCCTCTCACCGTTTGGATGAGAGGGCACACTTATCGTATAGTTTCATTGCACGCCAATTGTTTGGCCGTACATTGCTCCTTCTCAGCCTCACGGGACCGTATTAAAGGTATTATTCAATTAACTACATGGTACAGGTTGTGCCATGCTTTGTCAATCATTATTTTTTCAAATGAGCTAACAGCTCTTTGAACTCCGCTGGCAGCTCGGCCTTGAATTCCATATATTCATTCGTCCTCGGGTGGTTGAACCCCAATACGCCGGCATGGAGTGCCTGTCCGCCAATGTCTAACGTTTTACGGGGACCATATTTAGGGTCTCCTGCGAGTGGATACCCGATATACTTCATATGGACACGAATTTGATGTGTTCTGCCTGTTTCCAATTCACACTGTACTAAAGTGAAATCCTTGAACCGCTCAAGTACTCTAAAATGCGTGACAGCATTCTTCCCATTGTCAACGACGGTCATGCTTTGGCGGTCTTTGGGATCGCGTCCAATAGGAGCATCAATCGTCCCGTATTCATGCGGGATCAATCCATGGACGACAGCAGTATATTTTCTTGTGACCGTCTTTTCTACAAGCTGGTTGACTAAATGTTCATGTGCTAAATCATTTTTCGCCACCATCAGTAAACCTGATGTATCTTTATCAATTCGATGAACGATGCCCGGTCTTAATACACCATTTATTCCTGAAAGGTCATTACAATGATACATGAGCCCGTTCACCATCGTTCCTGAATAGTGACCGGGTGCCGGGTGCACAACCATCCCTTTTGGCTTGTTTACTACGATGACGTCTGAATCTTCATAGGTTATGTCAAGATGAAGGTTCTCCGGTTCGACATCCAATTCTTCCGGTGCAGGAATCGTAACGGTTATGGTCGATTCCACCGGACATTTAAAGTTTGGTTTGACCTTCTCATCATCCACTTTGATATGTCCTTCTTTAATCCATTGCTGGACCTGTGAACGTGACCATTCTTTATTCAAACCGCTGACAATCTTATCAATTCGTTCGCCCTGTTCATTCTGTCGTATGATGTGCTGAATTACTTCCATTCTCTTTCTCCTTCTTTGCTTTTCGTTCGTCCAGATACATATAAATAATTAATAGTGCTACTCCAATTGTCAATGCCGCATCGGCAATATTAAAAATCGGGAAATCATAGGAAAAAATATATGTATTTAAAAAATCGACAACTTCTTTTCGAAAAACACGGTCAATAAAGTTTCCAATTGCTCCGCCAAGCATAAAGGCAAGGCTTAAACTAAATAAGGACTGCCCTTTTGCATGGACTTGCATATAATACACAATACCTACAATAACTATTAACGTAATAATGTAAAAAAACCACATTTGCCCCTGGAGTATTCCCCATGCTGCACCTTGATTTCGATGAGAAGTCAAATAGAAAATATTTCCAATGATTTCTATGCTTTCCCCTTCTGTCATCCTTTTCACAACCAACCATTTGGTCAGTTGATCCAATCCAATTACAACCAAAGCCAATAAATAATAAAACACAAAGGCAACCTCCACATCGTAAGAAATGATTACCTTTGCATTTTAGCACAAACAATAGAATAAAGACACTTAAACTGAAGGTCCTTTTTGAAAGGTTGCATTATGAATACTTGCCCATATGAATTTTCCCGTATTGTCTCCAATCATTTGCTTCCGTTAATGAAGTGAGTGTCGGGTTCATTTTCATTAAATCAAAAGGAATTTCTTCTCCGCTAAACTCACAGAGACCATAACGGTTTTGCGAGGCGAGGTATAGTGCATGCTTTACATCTGAAATTTCCTGGTTTATATAATGTTGTATTAAAGGATGTTGAGATTGACTTGCCTCCAGCTCTTTCAAGGATGCAGTTAATTCTTGAATGATGGTTGTGTATCGGTCATATGTCATCTTGATCCCTCCACTCTTAGTATGGAGGTAAGCGTCATAAAATTTGTCTTGCAAGATATAGTAATTATGGAATCACGCCCAGTAGTGACGTTACAGAGCCATTTAATGAAAAATGTTAATGATTTCTTTTTGATATTCAGACACAAATAAGACTGGTCCGGCATTATCGGACCAGTCTCTATCGTGAATTATGCTAAGTGGGAATAATTTTCTTTGACGACGGAAGCACATCTCGTACAAAGGTCTGGGTGATCTTTGTCTTCTCCTACTGTCGGAGTGACTACCCAGCAGCGGTCACAAGTTTCGCCTTCCGCTTTTTCAACGACAATGCTGTTTTGTCCGACTTTTAAGGCATGTTCCGGTGCATCATTTGCTCCACCGCCGATTTCAATGGCTGAAACGATAAACAATTGTTTCAGGTCTTCTGAAATTGAATTCAATAAAGATTTTGTTTCTTCATTAACGTAAAGAGTGACTTTTGCTGTTAACGACTTACCGATCAGCTTTTGGTTACGCGCTTCTTCCAACGCTTTTAATACATCATCTCTCAGCTCAAGGAAGGCATTCCATTTTTCCTTAAGTGAATCTGCATTAGGAAGTTCCTTGGATTCAGGCATATCTGTTAATTGTACACTTTCTTCCTCCACACCAGGAACATGAGCCCAAACTTCGTCTGCTGTATGTGAAAGGATCGGTGACATTAATTTAGCAAGAACAACTAGAGCTTCATACAATACCGTCTGCATCGCTCTGCGCTCATAGTTGTCTTTTGCTTCGATGTAAAGCACATCTTTAGCGAAATCGAGATAGAATGAGCTCAAATCAAGTGTACAGAAGTTATTCACAGCATGATAGATGCTTGCAAATTCATAGTTGTCATAAGATTTTTTCACATTTTTCACTAAGTCATTCAACTTCACCATCATGAACTGATCGACTTCACGGAGCTTTTCATAGGAGACCGCATCGGCCTTCGGATCAAAATCAGCTAAGTTACCAAGCAGGAAGCGGTAAGTGTTACGGATTTTCCTATAAACTTCAGCTACTTGCTTTAAGATTGGATCAGATACACGGACATCTGATTGATAGTCAACCGAAGCTACCCAAAGGCGCAGGATATCTGCACCCAGTTGTTTCATGACTTTTTCAGGAACAACTACATTTCCAAGTGATTTACTCATCTTTCTTCCTTCACCGTCAAGCGCAAAACCATGACTCAATACGCCTTTATAAGGTGCTTTCCCCGTAACAGCAACACCTGTCGTCAAGGATGAATTGAACCATCCGCGATATTGATCGGAGCCTTCAAGGTAAAGGTCTGCAGGACGCTGCAGGTCATCACGTGCTTCAAGAACTGCCTGGTGGGAAGAACCTGAGTCAAACCAAACATCCATGATGTCCTGCTCTTTAGTGAACTGGCCATTAGGGCTTCCTTCATGAGAAAATCCTTCTGGAAGCAGATCTTTCGCTTCTTTTTCAAACCAGATATTTGAACCATGCTCGTTGAATAAACCAGAAACATGATTGATGGTTTCATCTGTGATGATTTCTTCGCCATTTTCA
The DNA here is from genome assembly GCF_903645295.1 of Bacillus sp. Marseille-Q1617. NCBI lineage: Bacteria > Bacillati > Bacillota > Bacilli > Caryophanales > Bacillaceae > Bacillus > Bacillus sp. Marseille-Q1617. The sequence goes on along the minus strand of NZ_CAHJXM010000001.1, from coordinate 1,598,790 downwards.
GCGTAGAATACCGGAATTGGGACACCCCAGGCACGCTGTCTTGATATACACCAGTCGCCGCGGTCTCTCACCATATTGAAGAGACGGGTTTCTCCCCAGCTTGGGACCCATTTCGTATCCTTGACAGCTTGAAGGAGCTCATCGCGGAATTTATCGATGGACGCGAACCATTGTGCTGTCGCTCTGAAAATAACAGGTTTTTTTGTACGCCAGTCATGTGGATATGAATGCGTGATGAAGTTAAGCTTCAATAATGCTCCTGCTTCCTCCAACTTCTCGGTGATCGGTTTGTTTGCTTTGTCATAGAACAGCCCTTCAAAGCCTGGGGCTTCAGAAGTCATTACACCTTTATCATCAACAGGGCAGAGTACTTCCAATCCGTATTTCTTCCCGACAAGGAAGTCATCTTCCCCGTGGCCCGGTGCAGTGTGTACACAGCCTGTACCTGAGTCGGTAGTAACGTGATCCCCAAGGATGACCAGGGATTCGCGGTCATATAGCGGATGTTTAGCTTTAAGGCGCTCAAGCTCAGCCCCTTTGATTTTTTTCGTTACTTCATAACCTTCCCAGTCTAGATTTTCAACAACATCTTCCACAAGGTCTTCAGCCACTACATAGGAATTGTCATTAACCGATACAACAACGTATGTGAGGTCCTGATGAACCGCGATCCCAAGGTTGGCAGGAATTGTCCATGGAGTTGTCGTCCAGATGATGAACTGGGTACCTTCTTCAAGGATTCCTTTTCCATCGGTTACGCTGAACCCTACATAAATGGATGGTGAACGTTTGTCCTGATATTCGATCTCGGCTTCGGCTAATGCAGATTCACTTGAAGGAGACCAGTAAACTGGCTTTTTCCCCTTGTAGATATAGCCTTTCTTAGCCATGTCGCCAAACACCTTGATTTGCTGCGCCTCATATTCAGGTTTTAATGTGATATAAGGATTTTCCCAGTCACCGCGGACTCCCAATTGTTTAAATTGAGTGCGCTGGATATCTACTTGCTCATAAGCGTACTCTTCGCAAAGTTTACGGAATTCTGCGACCGTCATCTCTTTACGCTTCACGCCCTTATTCGTAAGTGCCTGCTCAATTGGGAGTCCGTGTGTATCCCAGCCTGGTACATATGGTGCATGGAACCCGTTCATCGATTTGTAACGCACGATGAAATCCTTAAGGATTTTATTCAATGCGTGGCCCATGTGAAGATTTCCATTTGCATATGGAGGTCCATCATGAAGGACAAATAGCGGGCGTCCGTTCGTGCGATCTTGAACCTTTTTGTAGATATCCATTTCTTCCCATTTCTTTTGCGTTTCAGGTTCTCTTTTAGGTAAGTTCCCTCTCATTGGAAACTCAGTTTTCGGCATTAATAAAGTATCTTTATACTCCATTTATTTTTTCCTCCTTCAGCATGTATCTTAATTGCCATCTTTTCTACTTTCTTGTGTTCTTAAACACCGCGGTTGATTTCCGTGCAACTGCTGGAATCACTCAACCTTTAAAAACCTTTTCTGAATAGAGTCGGACTTTTAAAAATCAATCCGGAACAACAAAAAAGCTTTCTCATCCCTAAAAAGGGACGAGAAAGCTTTCCCGCGGTACCACCCTCATAAAAATATCCTATAGGACACTTTCACTCGTTTCATTCGTAACGTGAATAAAACGCCATACACTAGTCTTCCCGAGTCAGTTGGGCTTTTCATGCATGGAGCTCAAGGGTGATCTTCCGCTTCTATTTCCTTACCGGGCTCGCACCATCCCCGGCTCGCTATATAGGAATCAAAGTAGAAACGTACTGTCCCTATCTCAGCCTTTATTTATTATGGCAAATCAGATTGTTTTACAATTATATGAAATGAAAGCAGCTTTCGTCAAGAAAGAGTCTCTTCTTCTTTAAGAGTTTTCAATTCAGTCGCATCTAAATCAAATTCCATCAACCGATCCCAATCATCAGTATCAAGCAGATCAAGCTGCGCTTCAATCAACATCTTGAAACGTGTGCGGAATACTTTCGACTGCTTCTTAAGCTCTTCAATTTCAATCGCGATCTTTCTTGCTTTTGAAAGTGATTCATTGACAATCCTGTCTGCATTCTTTTCAGCTTCTTTGATAATCAGTTTGGCTTCTTTCGTTGCGTTCCTCTTTACTTCTTCCCCTGCTTCTTGAGCGATGACGATGGATTTGTTAAGCGTTTCTTCAATGGTTGTAAAATGACCTAATCGTTCATTAAGGGAATTCAAACGTTCTTCAGTTTCTTTCTTTTCACGGATAAGAATTTCGTAATCTTTAATGATTTGATCTAAGAATTCATTAACCTCATCCTCATCATAACCGCGAAAGCCACGACTAAACTCCTTGTTATGTATGTCTAATGGCGTTAAAGGCATGGGAGCCACCTCCAGTACTTGGTGATTACACTTTTATTATAACTAAAATTTCGACAGTATGTGGGGGATTTCCTTCTTTTTTCTTCAATTTATTTGAGAATCCCTAAAGAAATTCGCCATTTTTCCCGTTTGGTCCTGCCTTCGATCGAAATAAGCTTACTTCTTCCGTAACCTCTTACTGACAATACGTCTCCTGTTTCGACTTCCATGGAGGGATTTTCTGTGATCTTCCAATTCAGTTTCACAAGGTTGCTTTTGATGTAGGTTTGAGCCTTCTGACGTGAAATATTATAAACTGCTGAGAGCACAACATCCAGTCTAAGTGAACTCACAGTCGTTACTTTCTCCTGCCACTTTTCGCCTGTCTCGATCAATTCTGTAAAAGGGACGGATTGTAATGTCACTTTTGCTTTCCCGATCTCATTTAATTCCATTCTGACGAATTCAGAGATCTCTTCGGCGAGAATCAGCTGGACTTTTTGTTGATTTGTCAGGATATCGCCAAATTTATCACGCTTTAGACCCAAAGACATGATACTTCCTAATACTTGCCTATGTTCTATTGTAACAAACTTACTTGGGTACTCAATCTCGAATAAGCGTATACCATAATCTTCTTCTTCAGGCTGGAAATAGGAGGGATACAGCAAAGCCCTTTTCCTTTCTGTATGTTCTGGAAAAAAGGATAGCAGCACCTGTTCATTCTGCCCGATGATCGACTTTACTATGTGCTGCTGCCTGGGATCAAGAAAGTCCGTCCGTTTAGGTGCATATTGACTTTCCACTTGCTCTCTCCACTGGAGCACACTGTCAACGAATTCTTTTTCATCCTGTCTGAAATGCTGATATATGGACATCTTCCTCACCTCCTAACAAATTCTTGTATACCGATGACCCCAAAATAAAAGAACTGAAACGATTTGAATTGTTTCAGCTCTTTACGGAAAAAAACATTTTTACTATGCATCCATTCAAATGAACCAAAGGAATAATTGGCGGAGACCCATTTGTGCCAAATTCAACACAATGAATGCAACGATCGGGGAGATATCGATCATCCCAAGCGGCGGCACGAACCGTCTGAATGGTTCCAGGTAAGGTTCACAAATCCTGGCCAAAAACTGGCCGATGGAAGATTCCCTCGCATTAGGGAACCATGACATTAATATATAAATGATTAATGCCCATGAATAAAGCTGAATAAGTGTAGATAAAACGTCATAAACAAATGCCATAATTTACATTACCACCTTGAATCAGATATATCTTCTTCTTTCAGGAATTCTGAAATATTCCCGCTTACTTCGACATTATCAGGTGTACAAAGGAAGATGTCCATACCTACACGCTGAATGTCGCCTCCTATCGCGTAAACTGTTCCGCTGAGAAAGTCGACAATGCGTTTGGCCTGATCATGCTGAATACGCTGCAGATTCACAAGCACTGAACGCCTATTTTTCAGATGGTCTGCAATTTCCTGTGCTTCTGCATATACTCTTGGTTCTACCAGAATCACCTTGGAGGATTTCTGGACGCTCTGAAGGCTCACTACATTCTGCTTCGATCCGGATACTGGTTGTGTTTTCATTTTCTTCTTCTCCTCGAATTCCTCTTCGAACTTCTCATCTTCTTCATAATCATATTCTTCTTCATCTAACAAGAAGAAGGTTTTCAATTTAGATTTAATGCCCATTTACGTACATCCCCTCTCAGTCATTTCCAACTAACGCTGATCCAATACGGATAAAAGTAGCTCCTTCTTCAATCGCAATCGTGTAATCATTACTCATCCCCATTGATAGCTCTGTACATGGTGCATTTGATAAGTCCAAGGAATGGATCTTCTCCTGAAGGTCTCGTAAGGTACGGAAGCACTTTCTTAAAAATCCTTCATCATCAGTGTTAGGCGCCATCGTCATTAATCCGATCACCCTTACTGAAGGGTAATCTTGCAGTCTTCTGATGAAGTCTTCTACTTCCTGGGGAGGCATGCCATGTTTTGAATCCTCTCCCGATACATTCACCTGAACGAAACAAGATATAGGCCTGTCCGCTCTTTTATGAATTTCCTTGGCCAGGGATAACCTGTCCAAGGAGTGTATGTATGATACTTTGTCAATGATATTCTTAACCTTCTTAGATTGAAGTGTACCGATGAAATGCCATTCGGGTTCATCTTTCAGCTCTTCCCATTTGGACAGGAGGCCTGAATCCCTGTTTTCACCTAAATGAATCAACCCGGCCTGCAGGGCTTCCTCGGCTCTTTTTGTCGAAACATACTTGGTTACGGCGACAATATTAATATCTCCAGGCTTTCTTCCACTCCTGCTGCAAGCCTCGTTAATGTTATCCTGTATGATTTTCAGGTTTTCTTCAACTCTCATTACATTTTCTCCTTCCAGCCTATAAAACTCATCATTCTTCCTGTCTTTCCATCATCTCTTCGGAAAGAGTAAAATTCACTGCTGCAGGAAGAACAATAACCAGAAGTATGGATTTGCTGTTCATCTAAACCGGTTTGAAGCAGAAGGAGTCTGTTCAACTTCTTCAAATCCAAATGATACTGCCCCTCTTCCTTTAAATTATAGGGCAAGTCGTTACCATCTTCTAGTACTTTTTTTACTCGATTCAATACTCTGTCATCTACAACATAGCATTTTTCACAAATGGAAGGACCGATGACGACTTCAAGATCTGGTAGCAGGGAACCTTCGTCCATGAATTCGGTTATCATGGCCGGTCCTATCTCATCTACTGTTCCCTTCCAGCCAGCATGAGCCACCCCGATCTTCCCAGTCTTTTTATCAAGAAAATATAGAGGGACACAATCTGCGTAACACATCGTTAACAGAATATTTTTATGGTCAGTCAAAAAACCATCCGTATCTTTGATACTCGTGGAATATGACAGGCTCCCTTTTCCCCCATCAGAAGGGATCGCTGTATGAATCCTGTTCCCGTGTGTCTGTTCAGCACCTATCCAGTTTTCCAGAGGGAATTGTAATGAACGGGATATCAATGTTCTGTTTTTTACAACAGCTTGGCTTTCATCACCAACATGCAGGCCCATATTTAATGAATCATAGCAGCCTTTACTGTTTCCACCAAGTCTTGTAGTCATACCAGCTTTCAACCCGGGAAATTCTTCTGTCCATTTCTTAATTGTATAATACGAATCGGTTTCTTTGTAAAATGGCTCGTTAGACACGATTGAATCTCCTTCTTTTTTATAAGTGTACCACAGAATCTGAATATTCGTCATTTATCATCACGAAGATTCTTTGGGTTCCTCAAGCTGACCTTGTATATAATGGCTTTCTTTATGCCGGACCAGTATGACGTCTTCACCAATTTTCACGATACTTTTCCACGGTATGACAATATCCTCATCTTTCCCAAAGAACCCAAGCAGCTTACCGCCTCCCCCGATCACGATCGCTTCAATCCTGCCCGTATCCAAATTGATTTCAATGTCTCCAATATTCCCTAACTTTCTTCCATCCGATATATTGACCACGTCTTTAATTTGGAATTCAGATATTCGTACCACAAGATCCCCTCCTGCAACTTTTGAATGTGACCGGAAAACCTGCCGGACAACATTATGCACCTTACTACATTGTATGCAGCAAAAAGAAAGGCAGACCCGGGATTTATGGATCTGCCTTTCTCAAGTTGATCAGCGAGGAAATATTTCTTCTTCCCCCGATGATTCTTATTGAATATTCTTATTCATTTGTTTTATGGCTGCTTTTTCTAATCGAGATACTTGAGCTTGTGAAATCCCTATTTCGTCTGCTACTTCCATTTGAGTTTTTCCTTGAAAAAAGCGTTTACTGATAATCAGCTTTTCCCGATCATTCAATCTTCGCATACCTTCTTGCAAGGCGATTTCCTCTATCCAGTGGAAATCACGGTTTCGTTCATCGCTGAGCTGGTCCATTACAAAGATCGGATCGCCTCCGTCATTATAAATGGGCTCAAACAAGGAAACCGGATCCTGGATTGCATCCAGAGCAAAAACAATTTCTTCATGCGGGACATCCAAAACCTTGGCAATCTCTTCTGCAGTAGGTTCTTTGGAGGTTTCACCCATCAGCTTTTCTCTCACTTGTAACGCTTTGTAAGCAATGTCACGCAGAGAGCGCGAGACACGGATCGGGTTATTGTCACGCAGATAACGACGTATCTCTCCTATTATCATCGGTACTGCATAGGTGGAGAACCGTACATTTTGACCTAAATCAAAATTGTCGATAGATTTCATCAATCCGATACACCCGACTTGAAACAAGTCATCAACATACTCACCACGGTTGTTAAAGCGTTGAATTACACTTAAGACGAGGCGTAAATTTCCATTCACAAGCTTTTCTCTTGCGGATATATCGCCTGCTTGCATTTGTTTGAAAAGGACTCTCATTTCTTCATTTTTCAATACTGGTAATTTGGAAGTATCTACACCACAAATCTCAACTTTATTACGTGTCATTCTTTCCCCTCCTTGCAGGAGCTGTTGTACAAATTTCAGTATTTCCTTGAGGAGGAAAAATATGCATTTCTTTCAGTTGGATGATGGCTTGTTTCCGTCGAACCCCTTGTAAATACAAGAAAGAATGGTCGAAAAAAATTTTATGGGGACAAATAAAAAAGCTGATCCTGTTTGAAAGATCAGCCGTTTAGAATTTATACCATTTTATTGAATTCTTTTTTCAACCTCTTGATAATCCTTTTCTCGAGCCTGGAGATATAAGACTGTGAAATCCCCAGCATATCCGCCACATCTTTTTGAGTCTTTTCTTCTTCCCCCATCAAGCCGAATCTCAGCTCCATGATTTGTTTTTCACGATCGGAAAGCTGGTGGAGTGCATTGAACAACAATTTCTTATCCACAGTGGCTTCGAGGTCTTTCGTGATAATATCCTCATCCGTCCCAAGGACATCTGAAAGCAGCAGTTCATTTCCATCCCAATCAATATTCAACGGTTCATCAAATGAGACTTCTGAACGTATTTTATTGTTTCTTCTTAGATACATAAGGATTTCATTTTCAATACATCTGGATGCATAGGTGGCAAGTTTGATCTTTTTTTCTGGATTGAAGGTGTTTACTGCTTTGATTAATCCAATCGTACCGATACTGATCAAATCTTCAATGTTTATGCCTGTGTTCTCAAATTTTCTGGCAATATATACGACCAATCTCAGATTTCGTTCAATGAGTAATGAGCGTGCCGCTTTATCGCCACCTGGCAATTTGTTCAGAAGGACTTCTTCCTCTTCTTTTGTCAGGGGAGGAGGAAGTGCCTCACTGCCTCCTATGTAATAGATTTCATCCGTCTTTATTCCAAGTTTGATTAACAATTTGTACCAGAAATATAAAAATTTCATTTTTAATTTTTTCATCGTTGTTCCCCCTTCTATTTCTATAGAATGTGAGTATAGTAATACTATGAAACATTCTGTACCGGCTTCCCTGAAGCCATTCTGGGATGAACGATCGCTCCAAAGCTTTCATCAGCCGAGAGCGGTTCCTGCCTGAAGACGATCAAGCCGCTTGATGACCAGGAGGATTCATGATCTTTTAAAATGATGGAATCAGGCTTAATTGCTGCTAAAAGCTGGCTTTTCCTTCCGACCGACTGGGCAGGTACGATTCTTAATCGGTCAGACCATTGTACTTCGAGGTTTGTTTGACCCGAGAAGATGTCCTCCGCTTCTTCACATAACATTTTCACTTCTTCAGGGACTGTATCCTTTAAAGATGTTGTGGAAACGATCATCACGGGTGCCTTTGATATAGGATCCTGCAGCTGATTGCCGCTGTCCACAAGTCCCTTTACGCTGAATTCATAATCCCCGATAATGATGGTGACATCCACTAGTTGATCGTATTGGATCTTAACGTGCTCCACACTATCCATCCTGCCTTTCGAGAAATACCAAGCAAGTGGAAATGCAATCATGACGAATACCCAGCTGATTGGATCTCCAAATCCCTTGATACTTGCCAAAAGTACGGTCGTCTCCGCTCCAGGATCAAACGTAAGGAAGTAATGGGCACCAATGAGGATTCCACCTGTCAGAAAAGTGACAAAATAAAACATAAGAAGATTCGTAAGATAGTAACGAAATCTCTTATAACCAAATGACGAATAAACCATGATCAGTGAAAACAGCAGCTTAACCAAAGGATTCCCGGCAACATAGGCATAGGGTGAAAAGGAAAGTATTATAATGGCAGAACCGATCAGACTTCCTATCGCTATCCTCCAGAGAGCGAATTGTCTTTTGAGGAGCAAACCTGTCAGCCAGAGCAACATAAAATCCACACATACATTCAACAACCAGATGACATCTAAATATAAGGTCAATCGCTACCCTCCTTAAACTTCATCTAGTTTGCTCGCTATTTACTGAAACTGAATGACTTATACGAAGTATATCGTACATACCCTCTAAAAGTTTGTCATTTTATGTATGCCAGGAAGGAAAACTTTTAAGAGAAAGAAACGAAATATGTCACCTCCCTTCACTCAAGGGTTAGTAACCCTTGAGTGAAGGAAGGTAAACACAAAAAAGACCCCTCGATGAGGGGTCTTTTTTGTGAAAGTTATTTAGCTGTATGAACCTGGCACTGATTATCGTCTGCGGTTACGGTTACGCAGGAATGTCGGAATATCAAGTGTATCTTCTGCACCCTGGTTAGACGAAGAACGTACAGGTTCTTGCTGTTGAGGTTCTTCACGTTTTGGCTGTTCACGCTTGATCTGCTGCTGACTTGGAGCTGGATTAGGCTTCACACCGCCAAATGTTGGACGTGTCTGCTTTGGCGCTTGAAGAACTTCTTCGTTAAATCCAGTAGCGATGACAGTAACGATGATATCATCTTTTAAGTCTTCGTTGATGACAGAACCAAAGATCATATTTACGTCCTGGTCTGATGCTGAAGCGACGATATCAGCAGCTTCCTGTACTTCATACAGGCTCAAGCTCGTTCCACCTGTGATGTTCATCAGAACACCCTGTGCTCCATCAATCGATGTCTCAAGCAATGGACTGGAAACTGCTTTCTTCGCAGCCTCTGCAGCACGATTCTCACCAGAAGCTGCACCGATTCCCATTAATGCAGATCCTTTGTTGGACATGATCGTTTTAACATCTGCAAAGTCAAGGTTGATCAGGCCCGGTGTAGCGATAAGGTCAGAGATACCCTGTACACCTTGTCTCAATACGTTATCCGCTTCCCTGAAGGCTTCAAGCATCGGAGTGCTCTTGTCGACGATTTCAAGAAGTCGATCATTAGGGATGACGATTAACGTATCCACTCCTTCTTTCATGGCAGCGATACCGCCGCTTGCCTGGTTTGAACGCTTACGGCCTTCAAAGGTAAATGGACGGGTTACTACCCCCACCGTCAATGCACCGATTTCACGTGCGATCTGAGCAATCACAGGTGCCGCACCAGTTCCGGTACCGCCTCCCATTCCAGCTGTAACGAAGACCATATCTGCTCCTCTTAACGCTTCTTCGATCTGCTCTTTACTTTCTTCAGCAGCTTTCTTACCGACTTCAGGATTGGCACCTGCACCTAAACCTCTAGTCAATTTGCCGCCGATTTGCATCTTAATTTCTGCTTTTGATAGATTAAGAGCTTGGGCATCTGTATTTACAGCGATGAATTCAACACCCTGTACACCGTGCTCGATCATTCGGTTTACAGCGTTGTTTCCTCCTCCACCGACACCAATAACTTTTATTGTCGCTAATGAATCTAAATTTGTATCAAACTCCAACATGACAAATCCTCCTAACTCGTCGAATCAATGGATTCCTTATTTATTCAAAGAAGTATCCAAAGAACTTTTTCACTTTTGACATCGCCTTATCATCTTCGTGTGTTTCCTCTGTTACTTTTGCTGGCTTTGGCTTCTTATTCGTTTGTTTCGACTGCTGTCTTTTCTCAGATGCATCAACCGGTACAGGTTCGGCACTTACGCTTTTCCCTTGTAATCTGGCATTCTTCTGAGCATATTTTATCAACCCGACAGCCGTCGTATACTGAGGCTCTCTTACCCCGATATAATCCGGAATAGCTACGCGAACTCGATTTTGAAAAACAATTTGTGATAATTCTAACACACCTGGCAGATTTACTACACCACCAGTTAATACATATCCGCCAGGCAGATCCCTGATACCCATTCTCTTCAGTTCATGACTGATAAGGTCAAGTATCTCTTCAAGCCTTGCTTCTATAATATCAGAAATTTCTAATTGATTAAATTGTTGATGTTGATCACTGCCAATAATTGGAACACTGAATACTTCATCCTCTGAAGCATGATCATAAAAAGCATGTCCATATTTTGTCTTTATCTTTTCGGCATCCTCGGTTGATGTCCGGAGTCCGATGGATAAATCCTTTGTAATATGTTCTCCCCCCACAGGTAAAACTGTAGTGGCTTTTAAATGACCTTGTTCAAATACAGCTATCGTCGTTGAACCGCCGCCAATATCAATCAGTGCAGCCCCAAGATTTTTTTCATCTTTAGAAAGGGCGACCGAACCTGCTGCCAGCGGCTGCAGAACAATATCCACAATTTCGAGCCCTGCTTTTTCCACACAACGCAAAGTATTATGTAATATCGTCTTAGATCCTGTAATGATGGTGCCTTCCATTTCGAGACGGACACCAATCATGCCTCTCGGGTCTGTAATCTCATCCAGACCGTCAACTATGAATTGTCTTGGAATTACATTGATGATTTCCCTTTCAGGCGGGATAGAAACAACTTGCGCTGCATCCATCACCCTCAGGACGTCTTCATCCCCAATTTCACGATTCTCGCTTGAAACGGCTACCACACCGTGACAATTTTGAAGAGAAACATGATTTCCTGTAATCCCGACGATGACCTGGCTTATGGATAAACCGACCATCCTTTCTGCCTGCTCAACTGCTTTCTTGATTGTATGAACAGTTTCGTCTATATCTACGATGGAACCCTTTCTGATTCCTTCAGATTCTACATTTCCTACACCGATAATGTTCAAGGAATCATTTGACATTTCACCAATGATCACTTTCACTGTGGATGTACCGATGTCTAGGCTAACGTATATTTCATTGCTGTTCACTCTATGGCACCTCCTTAAAGAATGTTTATGGGAACAACAACCCTAGATAGTCTCAATTCTAAGTATATCTTAAATAAGATATTCGTCGTGACAAAAACGATTCCCTTTTAAAATTCTAATTTTTTTCTCTTTTTTCTTGATTAGTAGTCCAATTGCTTATGAGTATCCGTCTGATGACTGCTATGTTTTGGAATAATCTGACTCCAAAAGCAAAAACAGCTGCCAAATATAAGTCTACACCAAGATGGACCCCTAGAAAAGCTAAACTTGCTGCTAGTAAAATATTAAAAAAGAATCCCGAAACAAAGACTTTATCATCGTATATATTTTGGAGGTGAGCACGGATTCCGCCAAACAGCGTATCCAAAGCTGCGAGAACTGCTATCGATAAATAATTCGAGTATTCATCTGGAATTCTAATATCCGTAAGGAGGCCGAGTATGACCCCTACTAGCAACCCTAAAACGGGAAGCCACATATTATCCGTTACCTCCTCTTTCACTTACCGGTTCCATATAGCGGACACGGATTGTATCTTCATATGCCGGTAAAACCACTTCTTCTAACGGCTTGGATATGGATACCCTGAGATTATCGATAAAGAAATCCTCAACAGATTGTGACACCTGCATCCGGTTATACAATTTTTGAGCCGTTTCAAGATCCTTTGTCAATACTCTGACTTCAAAAGGGATTTTGGTAATGGAGTAACCGTCTACATTTGTTTCCCCGTTTATATCCCGGATTACCGATGAATTGATTAAACGATGTCCGTCAATCGAGATATCCATCGCATCATATTGATTTAATTCATTGACTAACCTTTCAAGGAGCTGCGGGGACACGCTACGTACTTTTTCACCCAGCAGTATTTCTTCCATGGCAGGTTCGATCGTCAGAATCAGGCCGGCACCTTTTTTCTCGGTTAAACCTGCTTCTGTTTTCAGTTCTTCCAGCGTTTGTTTCAGTGCCTGCTCAGGACTTGCTTTTCTCTCTGTTTCATACGTTTCAAGCTTTTCTTCCACAGCTCGCATTTCCTCAAGCAGACTCGAGTTCAATTCTTTCTCTTTCAGCAATGCATCTCTTAATTCCCAAATGTCTCTCGTATCACGGACAACAGGTTCCTTGACTGTTTGGAATTGAATGGCAATCATGAAACCGATGATGATGGTGATAACCGTAAAACTCGCTTTAAGCTTGTTGTCCATTCCCCTTCACCTTGCTTTCCAATCACTATCCTTTTATTGGAGTGCAAACTTCATGATTCACCGATTAGTGGTTCCAGAACAATATCTGTTTTCTTTTCCAAGGAGAATTCAATATTCTCATTCACCAATTGATCTTTTACCCCACCAGTTATATTCATGGCAGAAGAGAGTACCTCCGGATCTCCGATGGCTGTGATCTCAAACGGAGCCGGGTATTCAACCCCATCGATTTGTATGACCGGACCATAGCACAAAACGTATGAATCATGTTTCAGTCTCTGTCCGTTTATGGAAACTGCAGAGGCTCCGGCAATATACAATTCATTTATTACCTTGAAAATATGGTGTTCATGAACAATATAATTGTTTGCGTTATCTTCGTTTGGTTTATAGTCAGAATCTGAGAGTGTCACTTTCACTCCCGGACCTTTGACTTTGGTTTTCCCTAAGAACATGCGGTACTTCTCTGCTTCTTCAGCAAGGTTGAAGTAAATTTGCTTTTCTTTAGAGAACTCCTTTTCCATATTGACTACTCTTTCCTGTTTTTCATAGAGCCGTTCCTGCAGGTTATTATTCTTCTGCTGCTGGGAGAGGATCTGATCCCTAAGTTCTTCTTCCTGCTTCCATTGACCGTTACTGCGTTTTCCCAGTCCTGCTTCTTTAGTATTGGCAAGGCTGTAAGAAAAAGCAAGGATGAAACCAAGCACTAAACTTACGAGAGAGAGGATAACATGTTTACCCTTCACTTTCATCCCCATCATCTCCTTCGCCTTGCTCTTGTGCTTCACTTTCTGCTTCTGCTTCCGTTTCATATGATCTGAAATAAGAGCCTACTTCCAGATCAATGATCCCTTTTTTGGAAGGGTCCAATTGACTGACAATCGATGGGTAATGCTCCATTTTCTCTGAAAATGTACGAATCGTCGCACTTACTTCATAACCGTCATTCATAAATAATGTCAAATGGTATTGATCCGTCTTCTTTGGCACTAAGTTTATTTCTGAGATCAGGTGCTGAACCTCTTTGGGAAGCTCCCCCAGTTCCGAGATCATCTTTTTGAGTGTCTTGTCCTCTTTGAACCCTCTTAGGAGCGGAGCATCTACAGGGATGGATTCTGTTCCTTTATTCAGGACCTTACCATTTTCAAGGATGATCAGAAACTTATTATCTTTTAGGAGATAGGCTTTTTTGCCTAATTCATCCACTTCAATCACAAAGGAATTGGGAAAAGACAATTTGACTTCTGCACTCTTTACCTCAGGAAGTTTATTTAATCGTTCAGCAGTTTCATTTTTATTGACGCTCCAGAGATTCATTCCCGGTTTAAGCTTGCTTTCAGAAAGAATCGTTTCACTGGAGACAATTTCATTTCCCTTGACCTCGATTGTTTTCACATGACTCAGCGGTGATTGGAAATAAATAACAGATAAAATCATGATCAGGAAAAGTGTCAGTAAGAATAGCAGCCTTCTGTTTGCTTTCTTTTTTCTGTGCTGTTTCAGTTTGGGGATTCTTTCTTCAATGGAAACAACATTTTCTTTTCTCATTACGTTTTCCTCAATTTCATTTCGTATTTATGGGGCATGGTCGTCACGCCTAAAAATGAAAGTACTCTTGTCCGAGTTACCTTCTTTGTCAGTGTGAAGGCAAAGTATGTGAAAGAGAATAGGACGGTTATCAATTTGAAAGGTCATTTTACATTCCCTTGACAACATCAAACATAATGAAAATCTCAAATGATATTTATGTACATTACATGGAATCTAAAAAGAGAACAACATCTTGTATATTACACTCTTTCCTTCTATTTTAAACACGAATTCCATGTTATGAAAGGATGTCATTGAATTGTAAAAGTTTTGGTTAAAAAAAGTAATATAACCTCCTATATTATTGAAAACCGAAACCCTTACACAGGTTGCATTTATGTAATTAATTGTAACATCTAACCTTCAAATATCCTATTGTTATTTCAATAAAATTTTCGTATTAGTACTATTTTCACTCTACGAAGATTTTAAGTAAAAATACCTCTCCTGGCCGCTGTTGATTTCTGTGCAAGACTTCGCTTTCCGCGGGCAGCCCGTGAGCCCCTCACATTGGCGGCATCCCCCGCAGGAGTCTTCGTCTTTCACTCGAATCAACTGCTGGAACACTAAAATGGCAGCACTTATTAACATCAATAGATATAAAAGACAGCAAAAAAGATTGACTCTCAATCATACATTCAGCCCAACCTTACTCTGCATCGAGGGAAGGATTTTACTGAATGTATGATGAAGCCAATCTTTTTTTGGTTAATGTCTTGAATATCGACTGATATTCAGCAGAACTCCCACGGCCATGAGCATGAGGGTCAATGAAGATCCCCCGTAGCTGAGGAATGGAAGGGTGATACCCGTTACAGGCATCAATCCGGTTACAACTCCCACATTGATCATGACTTGAATCGCAATCATCGACACGATTCCAACAGCCAGGAAGCTTCCAAACAAATCGGGGGCACCGAGTGCAATACGCACACCCCGCCACAGTATCAGGGAAAACAGCAGAAGTACAAATGTCCCGCCGATGAAACCCAATTCCTCTGCCAATATAGCAAAGATAAAGTCATTTTGTGGTTCAGGCAGATAGAAGAACTTCTGTCTGCTTTCACCAAGCCCCAATCCAAACAGCCCCCCTGGACCGATTGCATACAGTGATTGAATGATTTGAAAGCCGCTGTTCAATGGATCCTCCCAGGGATCAAGGAACGAGGTGATCCGTTTTATCCTGTAGGGTGCCGAAAGAACCAATGCAGCGAACCCTGCCAATCCTGCGATCCCCAGCCAAGCAAAATGCATGACCCTGGCTCCGGAAATGAAGATCATCACCACACAGGTCCCCACCATCACGGTACCTGTCCCTAAATCAGGCTGGAGCATGATCATACCAAACGCTGAAAACACCAGCAGTAAAGAAGGGAGCACTCCTTTTCTGAAGGATGTGATATATTTCTGATTTTCAGATAGATATTTGGCGAGGAACGCAATCATAGCCAGTTTCATGAACTCTGAAGGCTGAATGGAAAATGCCCCGACTCCAATCCAGCTCCGGGATCCGTTTCTAAGAACTCCGATACCGGGGATCAATACCAGCACCAATAGGACAAAACAAATGATGATAAGGACTTTCGCCCAGTTTTTCCAGGTCCAATATTCCACATTCATAATGAAGAACATGGCAAAGACCCCTACAGCTGCAAAGAGCAATTGTCTTTTGGCAAAGAAAAATGAATCATCAAATTTATAATCCGCCCATACCGCACTTGCACTGTAAACCATGATCAGCCCCACAGCTAAAAGTGTAAGGGTGACGATGATTAGGATAAAATCGGGAGTCGATTTTTTTAAAGGCAATCTTAACACCTCGAATAGACGTATTTGAGCCGTTTCAAGCAATACATACTGTTCAATTTCTTAGATTGCCTTTCTGGTTGTTTTAGTAATTTTGCTTTTTTATGACAAGCCCTTATTAAAGGTTATGCACCGCTTTAATAAAAATGTCACCGCGTTCTTCAAAAGTTCGATATTGATCCCAGCTTGCACATGCCGGAGATAACAAGATCACATCACCAGCTTCTGAATGTTCATAAGCAGCCGGCACTGCCTTCTCAACATTATCGACACGAATAATGGTTTGTATCCCTGCCTGTTGACCAGTTTGCTGTAATTTATCAGCCGTTTCACCAAATGTGACCAGCGTCTTCACATTTTTCAAATGAGGAATAAGGTCATCAAAAGCGTTCCCCCTGTCCAAACCCCCTGCCAATAAAATGGTAGGACCGTCAAAGGCATTAAGGGCACTTTTGGTCGCAAGAATGTTTGTCGCTTTGGAATCGTTATAAAATTTTCTTCCACTCACTTCTTTTACAAATTGAGTACGGTGCTTCACACCTGTAAAAGTACCAAGCACATTCATGATGCTGTCATTAGAGACTCCATATAATTTTGAAGCCGCGACTGCGCAAAGGATATTCTCAAGGTTGTGAGCACCGGGTAATACAACAGCGGATAATTCACCGATACGTTCCTGCTTAAAATAGATTGCCCCATCTTTTATATAAGCTCCTTCTTCCGCTTCCTGGGTAGTGGAAAAAGGAATGATGGATGCCTTGGTGAATGCTGTGACGTTTAAAAGATGCTCCTGGTCTTGATTGACAATCAAATAATCCTTTTCTGTTTGATTCTTTGTAATATTGGCTTTAGCGTTCCAATACTCCTCGATATGACCGTGGTAATCCAAATGTGCATCATATAAGTTCGTAATGATCGCGATATGAGGGGAGAATTCCTCGATCCCCATTAGTTGGAAGGAGGATAATTCCACCACCATCTTTTCATCTTTTTTCGCTTTTTGTGCCACTTCCGAGGCCACTGTTCCGATATTACCCGCAATCAGGGGCTGCTGTCTGTCCTCATTCAGGATTTCATAAAGTAAAGTGGTAGTCGTCGTTTTACCATTCGTCCCGGTGATGCCGATCATTTCTGCTTCTGATACTAAATAAGCAAGCTCCACCTCTGTAATGACGGGGATCCCTTTTTCAACCGCCCTTTTTATTAGAGGATTATGATAGGGAATACCCGGATTTTTGACGACATATTCAAAACCTTCGTCCAACAGCTCGATCGGATGGCTTCCACAGATCACTTTGATTCCTTCCTGCAGAAGACCCTGAGCCTCGGGATTTTCCGCCAACGGCTTTCGATCATTCACTGTGACAAAAGCTTCGAGCTTATGTAGTAAGGAAGCGGCGCTTACCCCGCTCTTTGCCAACCCCAGTACAAGAACTTTTTTGTGTTTAAACTTCGTAATTTTCTTCAATTATAACCACACCTCGATATAGATTCCTAATACGGCAAAAAGCAAACCAACCGTCCAAAATGTAACGACGACTCTCCATTCAGACCACCCGACAAGTTCGTAGTGATGATGAAGAGGACTCATTTTGAAGATTCGTTTTCCAGTCGTTTTAAACGAAGCAACTTGTAATATCACTGACAATGTTTCGATGACAAAGACCCCGCCGATCAGGATCAGGATAATCTCTAATTTCGTTAAGATGGCAATCGTTGCAATCGCTCCACCTAGTGCCAATGAACCGGTATCACCCATGAAAACCTTGGCAGGGTGAGCGTTAAACACCAGGAACCCAAGTACCGCTCCGACTACAGCCACACCGAATATCGCAACATCATATTGGCCTTGATTCCAGGCAAGAACTGCCAAGGCACCAAAAGCAATAGCCGATGTACCTGATACCAATCCATCCAGGCCGTCTGTAATATTCACGGCATTTGAAAAACCGACCAGCCAGAATACGATGAACACGACATAAAACCATCCGAGATCAAAAGAAAAGTCTGTCAAAGGAATGGATACAGTCGTAGGAAAGTCGTTTTGTTTAAAGATGAAATAAAATATAGCCGATATTACAATCTGCCCCAGAAGCTTCTGCTTGGAGGTCAATCCCAGGTTACGTTTCATGACAACTTTAATGAAGTCATCCAGGAATCCAAGCAATCCAAACCCGACTGTGACAAGAAGCAATAAATATGTCTCTGGTCCAGGCTCTGAATATTTGCCTGTCATCACAAAGGTCGTGATGATAATGGAAAGCAGGAATACAATCCCCCCCATCGTGGGAGTCCCTGTTTTCTTTTGGTGGGACTGGGGACCTTCATCCCGGATACTCTGGCCAAACTTCAATCTTCGTAAGAAGGGAATAAAGATTGGAGCCAGAAGCACAGTTATCAGAAACGCCATTATGATTGTAAAAAAGATAACTTGTTCCAGCACTTTATTCCCCTCCTTTCTTCTTCAGGTTCAAAACTTCAAAAAACTCTGCGTCAACTGTTTCGAATAAATCAGATTCATTACCACATATAAACTTCGTCATAATTTCCCACTTTTCTTGATTGTTTTTTTGTTTGTAATATTGTATTAGTTCACGATAAGCTGAATGGACATCTTCCACAATGAACAACGGAAAATGATTCGGTACGAATAAAGGGACCTTTTCACTTCCCTGCCAAAGAGAAGCGACTGCACCATTATTTATGCTCTCAAAAAGCTTTTCATGAGACTCCAATGGAATATATAAGCCCCTTTCCAATCTTACATCCGGCAAAGAGGAAACCTTATGGAATCCTATCCCCTGCAGACCGACGCCGCGTGTTTTCGGAAACAACTTCTTAACATCATCATAAACGAGCATGGTTACATCTCCCTTATGATTTGTCTTGCAACATCACGGTCATCAAAATCATATACATCATGCCCGATTATTTGATAGGTTTCATGCCCTTTACCGGCAATGAGCACAATGTCTCCTTCTTTTGCACGAAGAATAGCTTCTTTTATCGCGTCTTTTCGATCGGCAATCAACTTATATTGTTTGCCGACAACCCCCGCTTCCATATCTTTCAAGATATCCCTCGGATTTTCAGTACGGGGATTATCCGAGGTGAAGATTGCAAAATCACCGTAGTCACATGCAATTTCAGCCATGATGGGACGTTTGATTTTATCCCTGTCCCCTCCGCATCCGACTACAACGATGATTTCACCTTCAGTAATGGATTGAATGGTTTCCAGCACATTTTTCAAACCGTCCGGTGTATGAGCATAATCAACGATCACTGAAAAAGGCTTGCCTTCAGCGACTGATTCAAACCTTCCTCTGACCCCCTGTGCTTTTTCCAGGACCTTTACACTTTGTTCGATGGGGATGCCGGCAGCCGATGCTGCAGCAATGGCAGCTAATGCGTTGTATACATTGAACCTGCCTGCCATGTTAAGGACCATTTCCTTCTCCCCGAACGGACTCACCAGCCTAAAGGAAGATTCCGAGGATTTCAACTCTAGGTCTTTAGCATAGAAATCGGCTTCATTTGTTAAGCCGTATGTGAACACATGTGCTGCAGTAGATCGGATAAAATATTCAGCTGAATCATCATCCAAATTGATAATGGCATATTTAGGTGATTTTTTAAAATAAGTATTTCCTAATTGAGAGAACAATAAGCCTTTCGCATTCCGATACTCATCCATGGTGCGATGATAATCCAGGTGGTCCTGCGATAAATTTGTGAAAACTGCAATATCGTAATCACATCCATGCACCCTGCCCTGATCAAGGGCATGCGAAGAAACTTCCATAATGGCAGAAGTAATCCCTTTCTGACAAAATCGGTAGAACGTCTGCTGCAGGGTCAAACTATCCGGCGTCGTATTATGACTCACCTCGAGCTCGTCGCCCGCTTTAATATGCATCGTACCGATAAGGCCGGTTTTTATTCCGTTACCGGTAAAAACCTGATCGATGAGATGCGTGGTTGTCGTCTTACCATTCGTGCCGGTCACACCCACCAGCAATAATTGATGTGAAGGCTGTTTATAGAAATAATCCGATAGCACAGCCATGGCTTTTTTAGTGTCCGGTACAAGGATGACGGGTATATGAACATCCACTTTCCTTTCTGCAAGAATAGCAGCTGCACCATTCATCTCTGCAACATGGGCAAGGGAGTGGCTGTCGACCTCCAGTCCTTGAATGCAGATAAATAAGTCACCATCCCTTACTTTCTTATGGTGATTAGCGATGTTTGAAATAGCCGGATTTCCTTCACCATGTACTTTATAAAACGGAAGTACTTCCAGCAAAGTGTGCAATCTCATCATTTCAACTCCTCACAGGTAGAAAGCAACCTTTTTATATTTTACATAAAAACAGACTTGAAAGCTATCAACCTTTTAACTTAGTTCTTAAATTCTTAGCTGCTCTGATAAACACCGCAGTCGTGATTTCCGTGCAAGACTTCACTTTCCGCGGGTGACCCGTGAGCCTCCTCCAAAAATCTTAAGGGGGTTTTCAATGTCCAACTGCAGGGCTTGGAGGCACATGTCATAAGCCGAACCGACCAAGGTGGCAAAGAACGCCTTCATGTCCGGTCCGTCTTATGCCTGCCCCCTCCTGAGCAAAGCCCTTCCGCTTTTCTGTTCAAGAAAGCCCCTTTTGGCATTTATTCAGATAAATAAACCCGTACCGTTGACCCCTGCTTTATTTTTACTCCTGGATCAGGCGATTGATTTACTACCTTTTCTCCGCTGCCGCTGATATCAAGGTTTAGGTTGACCAATTGCTGCTGCAGCTCTTTTTTAGACAATCCGATCAAATCCGGGGTTTCGATCAATGGGATGTCATCCCAATTCATTTTTTTCTCGATTTGCTCTTTTCTTTTAGGCACTCCCATTGCTTCTAAACTATCTCCTATTATACTGCCGGCGATGGGGGCAGCTACCACCCCGCCGAATTGTACCGTTCCTTTCGGGTTATCCACCGCTATATAAACGACTATTTCCGGATCGTCGGCCGGGGCCACGCCCATGAACGACACGATGTGATTGTTCTCTAAATACTTACCATCCTTGGCTTTCTGGGCAGTACCTGTTTTGCCCCCAACACGGTAGCCATCCACGAATGCCTTTCCTCCTGTTCCTTGTGCAACCACACTTTCAAGTGCATCCCTTATTTGTTTGGATGTTTCTTCAGAGATTACTCGTTTCTTGACTTGAGGTGACTTTCTCATAACGACTTCATTTGTTTCAGGGTCGATCAGCTCTTTCGCAATATATGGCTGATACAGGATCCCCCCATTGACAGCGGCTGAAACGGCTGCCACCTGCTGGATAGGGGTTACAGCAACACCCTGGCCGAAAGCTGTTGTCGCTTGTTCAACCGGACCCACCCGGTCTAAATTGAACAAAATCCCTTTCCCTTCACCTTGTAGATCGATCCCTGTTTTCTGACCAAATCCAAAGTCTTTAATGTATTTAAATAATGTTTCTTTGCCAAGCCGTTCCCCCAGCTCAACAAAACCGGGGTTGCAGGAGTTTTGTACAACTTGGAGGAAGGTTTGTGTACCATGCCCCCCTCTTTTCCAACAGTGAAGTGTAGATCCAGCCACTTCGACGTGACCTGAATCATGAAACTTTTCTTTATACAAGTCAACCTTATTTTCTTGAAGGGCAGCTGCCAGGGTGATAATTTTAAAGGTCGATCCCGGTTCATACGTACTCCAGATGGGCAGGTTGCGGTTATATATTTCCTGCGGTACATTTCGGAAATTTGCAGGGTCAAATGTAGGGCGGCTCGCCATCGCTAAGATTTCACCTTTCTTTGGATTCATCGCAATGGCGATCATCCCATCCGGGTTATAGGTGGCCTGAGCGATATCCAGTTCTCTTTCTACAATTGTCTGAACCTTCGTATCGATCGTCAGTTTTAGATCCAGACCATTCTCCGGATCATCAAAATCGTCCGCCATGTCCCCCATCCGCTTCCCTTTCGCATCTGAGAAAAACTTCACATATCCCTTATCACCTGTCAGTTCCTCATCGTATGAAAGTTCAAGTCCCATCAGTCCCTGGTTATCAATACCGGCAAAACCAAGCACATGGGATAGATAGCTTCCATAAGGGTAATACCTTTTTGAGTCTTCTCCCAGGTAAATTCCCTTAAGGTTTAGCTCTGTGACTTCCTTCGCTTTTTCATAGGATATTTTTCTTGCTTCTTTTATTAAAACCATACTCGCCTGCTGTGTTACATATTTATATGCAGTTTCTACTGAAATATTAAGAACAGGCGCCAGTTTCTCCGCGGTTTCTTGAGGGTCGGTTACTTGTCTGGGAACGACAAAAATGGTTGGTGCACTTTGGTTGCCCGCTAACTCCACCCCATTCCGGTCTACTATTTTCCCCCGTTCAGGCTGAAAAGGGATATTCCGGCTCCACGAATCTTTGGCACGGCTTGTCAGCATATCCCCCATAAAAAACTGCACATACCCAAGCCTCAAATCAATGATGGAAAATATCATCACTCCCACAACCAGAGCAATTGCTAACCTTTTTCTAACCGTTACATTCGATACTCTTTTCACAAATGGACCTCCCCTTCTATGGCTCGTTCCATTATATGCTTGGACACACACGGGTATGTATTTCTTTATAGCAGCAGCACATGCAGATGATGGGCGGTGATTAGAATAGAGTTTCACGATTGCAAAAAGAAAAGGACGACCCTTCCGAGTGTCACCCCTCTCCGCGGCTATTCGCAAAGCGAGCATGAAGTGAACACACCGAAACGTCCATCCTTTCTATTCCACTATCTAATTCAAGGGTCTTTCTTCTTCAGAGTCTTCAGAGGCTTCTTCTTTTTTCTTCTGCAGCTGTTCTTCCGGTGTTTTAAAGTTCACCACTAGAGGTTCGCTTTCATTTACAGGAGAATCAGGCTGAATGTTCTGACTTACAGCAAATCCATTGCCAACCATATTGATTTTGAGACCGGCAATATTCGCTACTTTAAAGACATCCCTTATCGACCAGCCCTTCATATCAGGAATCGTAATGTCCCCGTCCGTTCTGAGAATCACCTTCCCGCCTTCAAGCATTTCACTGCCTGCCTGCGGCAGCTGTCTGGTTACTTCTGAACCGTTACCCACCACAACAGGCTTGGCACCTGATTTTTCTATTTCTGACTTTGCTTTTTCAACACTCATACCAGCTAAGTCAGGAATTTGTTCTTGTTTAAGATTCACTTTTTCCTGCGGTTTAATATTTAAGTATTTCAAACTGTTCTGCATGACTGGTTTAAAAACATCTGAAACAGGGTCAGACCCTATCTCTGTAGGCTTCAATTCAGGTTCCTGCACCCCTACATAAACAATCAGCTGCGGATTATCAGCCGGTGCCATTCCTATAAAGGAAAAGAGATAGTTTTCTTTTCCATATTTGTATCCCCCGGTTTCCGGGTCGGGGATCTGGGCTGTTCCAGATTTCCCGGCTACACTGTAGCCTTCGATCGCAAACCTGGCACCCGTGCCATTTTCGGAGGTGACTGTCGACTCTAAGTATTTTCTTGTCTTCTCGGCAGTTTCTTTAGAAATAGGGGTTCCCGCTACTTGCGGCTTTGTTTCTTTCACTACCTCTTTTGTATTCGGATCCACCACTTTTGATATGACATAAGGCTTCATCATTTTTCCGTCATTTGCAATCGCAGATTCTGCCTGGATCATCTGCAGCGGAGTGACAGTTGTCCCCTGCCCAAAAATGGTTGTATATTTTTCAATTGGATAATGATAAAGAATCGAACCCGAGGCCTCATGCGGAAGGCCGACGTTGGTCTTTTCACCGAAACCAAAATCATGTAAATATCCTTCAAATGTTTCGAAACCGATTCTATCCAGCAGATAAGCAAAAGCTACATTGGATGACCGCTGCACTCCTTCAAGGAAAGAAATCGATCCCCAGCCTTCCCCGCCATTATGATCACGAATGGGATTAGGGACATTATCCACTTTGTAAGTCCCTGATTGAAATGCCTCGTTAGGATTGAACTTTCCTTCGTTCACTGCTGCTGCAAGTGAGAAGGATTTCATCGTCGATCCCGGCTCTATCGTTTCTTCTACGATCCTATTTGTCCAGTTATCTTCCAGTCCCGCCCTTGTGTCAGGGTGAAAGGTCGGCCGCTGTGTCATTCCAAGGATTTGTCCTGTTTTGGGATCTGCTACGATCGCAAACATCTGCTTCGGCTTATACTGTTTCTGTACTTGATTCATTGCTTCTTCAAGGAACGTCTGAATTTTCTTATCAATGGTCAGATAAATATCATTCCCATCCTGTGGGGGTGTGACGTGCTCTTCTGAGTTAGGGAGAAGATATCCCCACACATCACTTTTGTATTCAACTGAACCGTTTTTTCCGCTCAGGATGTCATTAAAGCTTTTTTCAATTCCCATTTTACCTGTTGTAACAGACTCGCCGTCATCAGTAGTCGTCTTCTGTGCAAAGCCGATCAAATGGGAAGCAAAGGATCCATTGGGATAGAACCGTTTAGCTTCTTTCCTGAATGTAATGCCCGGCAGCCCTTCATCTTTGATATCAAGCATCAATTGATGAGAGAGGGCACGGCCGGCTGAACCGAACTCCACCTGGTAGGCCCCCTCGGATGTTAATTTTTCATAGATTTCACTTTCCTTCATGTCTATGAACATAGAAAGTTCTCTGGCCGTCTTTTTCGGTTCCGTTACATGCTTAGGATTATCAGGGTCACTTGTCACCGTCGGGCTGAGGACTGCAACTAAGGTGTAAGCAGAAGTGTCTTCAGCGATCACTTCCCCTTTATGGTCAAAGATGGTTCCCCTATGGGCTTCAAGGATGCGGCTCTTAATATATTTTTCTGCTGCCTGTGAAGCAAGGACTTTACCTTCAGCCTCGCCTGTTACTTGGATTGTTATAAAGCGAACCATTAATACAAAAAAGAGCAAGCCGAAAATCCCGAAAAGGATGGCTGCCCCTATGTTCATACTTGGTCTTTTTTTCATTATTGTTCAACAACCTTCACATTCTTTTCTTTTAAGTTAAGTCCAAGCTCTTTGGCTTTTTCCAAGATACGCTCATATGTGCTTAACTCACTGATTTGAAGTTTGAGGTCGTTATTCGCCTTTTCTTGTTTTTCAACGGATGTTTCCATCACTTGCACTTCTTTGTTCACGTCGTAGATTGCTGCCTGCGTCTGTACAATCTGTACAGCAAGGAAGCAAAACACCATAGCAAAGATTGCGACAAGGATCTTTTCACCTGGTGTGATGACTGAACGCTGTTCTTTTCTAAGCGGCTGAGGCTTCACCTGAACAGATTGATTTGATTGTTCGACTTGCTGCCTTTCATAGTTTCTGGCTAAGTTACTCATTGTTTCTCCCTCCCATTTCCTTTTTTATCTATTTTTTTCTGCAATTCTTAACTTCGCTGACCTTGCTCTATTATTTTCAGAGAGTTCTTCCTCGCTTGGTAATATCGGCTTTCTTGTAACGAGTTTTAATACTGGTTCATATTCTTTTGGAATAATCGGCAGCCCCGGCGGCAAATCCGGTCCGGAGGCTTTCTCTTTAAACATGGTTTTACACATGCGGTCTTCCAATGAATGGAAAGTGATGACGCTGACCCTTCCGCCTTTTCCAAGTATGTCTATCGCTTGCTCAAGGGAATCTTCAAATGCACCGAGTTCATCATTGACGGCAATCCGGATAGCCTGAAACACTCTTTTGGCAGGATGTCCTCCCTTTCTGCGGGCAGGTGCAGGAATTCCTTCCTTTATCAATTCAACCAGCTCTCCTGTGGTTTCTATCGGCTTCAATTCGCGTGCCGCTTCAATCTTTCTAGCGATTTGCTTTGAAAATTTTTCTTCTCCATACCGATAAAAGATACGGACAAGATCCTCAAATGACCAGTGGTTCACCACATCGAATGCAGAGATATCAGCTTCAAGGTCCATTCTCATATCAAGCGGTGCATCATGATGGTAGCTGAAGCCCCTTTCCGGTGTATCAAGCTGGGGTGATGATACCCCAAGGTCGTAAAGAATGCCATCGACACTATGTACTCCAAGCTGCTCAAGCTCTTCTTTCAAATGGCGGAAATTGGATTGAACGAAAGTCACCTTACCCTGATAGGGTAAAAGTTTTTCCCTGGCGTGGTTGATTGCGGTTTCATCCTGATCGAAACAATAGAGATGTCCCTTCTCGGACAATTGGCTCAGCAAGTACTCACTATGCCCTGCACCGCCTAAAGTACAATCCACATAAACCCCGTCTTCTTTAATATTCAATCCATCTACCGTTTCTTTCAATAAAACTGTTGTATGTTTAAACATGTTGATTTCACCTTTCCAATCGAACGTTTTTGATCTGTTAAATATCAAATCCTATCATATTCTCTGCAAGTTCTGCAAAAGAATCTTCAGACTCTGTGAAGTAGTCTTCCCATAAAGCCTTACTCCAAATCTCAATCCGATTGGAAACTCCAAGGATGATGCATTCTTTATCCAGCTGTGCATAACTGACAAGGGTGGAAGGGATGTTTATTCTCCCTGTCTTGTCCAATTCACTTTCCGTTGCTCCAGAAAAGAAGAAGCGCGTAAAGGCTCGGGCATCTTTCTTTGTAAGTGGTAAAGCTTTCAGCTTTTCTTCGAGCGCCCGCCATTCATCCATTGGGTAGCCGAATAAGCATTGGTCTAATCCACGGGTGATGACGAATGACTCGCCGAGTAGATCGCGGAACTTGGCAGGCACAATTAAACGGCCCTTATTATCAATGTTATGTTGATATTCGCCCATGAACATATGCACTGCCCCCACTTTCTATCACAAATGTACCACATCCCCCCACTTTTCTCCACTGTTTTCTAAATTCTATTTTTATTAATTATTTCCTTTAACTTTTTTCAGCCTTTTTCTCCCTTTTCCTGACAATGAAAGAAAGTGTAATTTGTCTTTTAAGCACACAAAAAGGACTTCTTTCGTACTTTATTACGAAAGAAGTCCTTTAATAGTTGTTCGTTTATTAGGGCATGAAATGTCTTACAATGTTACAAATAAACAACCTTATGAGTCCCATCAAATTCGAGTGGGAGGGAGACCAGATCCTGAATGAAGCTATCCCCGTATTTATTCAAGAAATAAAGGGTGTTCCAGGTTCTCTCCTGCGGCCCATTGTTGGGACGGAGACAGTTTTCCACTTTAGCGAAGTCCGAAAAGGTTTTTTCATGTTTATCTCTGAGGGCCTTATCTGCCCTCTTCCTCAAGTAATCAAATTGATGGAGGTGGATGGATAAATTCTTTTCCACAATCTGATTTAATCCCGGGTCGATACGTTCAGATTTATCACGGATATGGTTGTACTTTTCGTGAAGCAACTGTTCGAGATCGGATATTTCTTTTTCCAAAGTGGGTACTTTTATAGAATCCCAATATTTTTCGCGTTTTTCAGTGACCCCATCGATCAATACCTGTGGCACAGAAAGCTCCAGCAGGTTCAGTTTCTTCTCTACTTCTCTTTCAAGCAAGGTGATACTTAATCTCGGGACGACCGGAGGAAGCTTCAATCCCACATATTCGAATGCTTTTTTCAATTCACCCCAATAGGCGATTTCACCAGGTCCCCCAATAAACGCAAGGGTCGGAAACAGCCATTCCTGCATCATTGGCCTTGTCACCACATTGTTGCTGAATCTTTCAGGAGTCTCTTCAAGCATGGCCAGTAATTCCCTGTTTGTGATGTTGCTTCCTGTATTTTTTTCTTTGAAATCGAATCCTTCTCTTTCTAATAATGCACGTTCATCATTTATGTTGATAAATAGATTCGCTGCTTCGGGAGAGATGTCCAATTGTGTGGAGAACCCGTTACCTTTTATTTTTTCCTGCATCTCGAGTACTGCATTTGTGATACTCTGGCTGCTTTCAATCAGATGATGAAAATGATTCTTTTCAAGATTCCTTAAAGGAGAATACGCAGAATCAATCACCAATAAACCGAATTCCTTGAACAAATGCATCACAATATGTGCGAAGAACCTGACCAGCTCATCCTGAACATCAATCATGTTGTTCAATTCAGAAGAAAGTTTATTAGTATACCGGGTTTCACCAAGAGTCTGGATGATTTCCTTGACCCAGTCCTTCATGATATTTTTATCGAATGAAATATCTGAAGTCATCTTCTTATCAAGAACTCGTTCAGGATAACCCGCCTTCTCGATTTTGCTGCCTTTTTCTAAGTAGATGTGATTCACTTCCTGATAATCATGATCTTCCCCGGCTATCCAGAAGACAGGAACAACAGGATGGTTCAATGTTTCTTCCTGCTGCTGTGCCAATTTGATGATCGAAATAATTTTATGTATGGTATATAACGGACCCGTCAATAAGCCTGCCTGCTGCCCGGCAACAACAGTAACTGCCCCAGCTTTTAATTTCGTTAGAGATTCTTCTACTTTATCTGCTGATGGCAGGCCTTTCATATATGAGGCAATACATTCAGTCAGCTCTTCACGCGGGAAGTCCCGAATTTTCAAATCATCCAGCCTATTAGAATAGACGTCAGGCTGATTGATATTATAATGAAAAAAAGAAGTCACAGGTTCTTTCTGTTGTATATAAAGTGAAGCAAACTGGTTGATTGACGGAATGTTCAGATTCTCCAATTCCATATGAACTACTACTCCTTTTCAAACTCTTTATTTCCTACCGAAGAGTATAACATTTCACTAACTGAAAAGGAAAAAAACTGCTTATGCGAAAAGGTTAGTTCAGCTCGATAATACGAAGGATCAAACCCGTGATCATCAAACCAATATAAGCTGCGAAAAACAGGAGGAAATTTATTCTCCATACACCTCTTAGGAGCTTAGGGTAATGAATTTCCCCCTTTGCCTTCCAATATAAAACGGCGAATATCAAGCCGACGCAGCAAACACATAGAAATATCAACCATAAATATGAGGTATCCCAAATGGCAAGTACAATAAAGTGGACAGAAACCATCAATAAAAACGTTGTCACATCAATTGCAAGATGAACAGCTTTCCTGTGATTCTTCATTACTTCCTTTGCAATGATAAAACTGATGAAATATCCCAAGAATGGAATAATGACAAATATCGCAATGACCGTGGAAAATATGGAAGCCATTCTACCCCCCCTGACCTTCTCTTTCAATTCCTTTAACTAATTCGTAAAGTGTTTTCATGATGGGTACAAAATGGTTTTCTGTTTCAGCCTTCATCAATAAGGCTCCTAAAATAGTTTCAATCTCTGTCTTCCTCTGTTCTTCAATATCTTTCAGCATGGATGAACGATTGGCTGAAGTGCTGTAACAAATGTCCAATATCTCCTGGAAGTGAATCTGATCCTTCATGTGAGGAAAAAGAATCTGCAGTTCTTCAAATAACTTATGTTGAATGTGAAGGAAGTGTGGATTTTCCGGTAATCTTCCATTCTTCACTCCAGCAATTGACGTAAGGGGATTTATCAAGACGTTTACAAATAATTTCTTTAACATCATTTTTTCATAGTCGTCTTGAAGGAGGATTGGAAAATTTTCTATATACTGTATTAATAATTCTTCTATACTACTTGATTTTCCTCTAATAAATGCAAGATTTGTCTTGCCTATTCCCAAATGAATCACAGAGTGATCATTTTCTCTCAACGCCCCATGTTCTACAGATCCTGCCAAAAGAGTATGATGAGGGAGGCTTTTCACTCGTTCTATATGCCCGATTCCATTCTGAAGGAAGATCAGGGGGATATGGGCATGCGTCTCAGTCAAGGTTGTGAGAATCGGAGCAAGATTATATTCTTTTACTGCGACAAAAATTAAATCGAACTCCATTCTGCTTCCAGACAGTCTTTCAGTATGAATATAAGCAGTATTTGAACAATCTTCCCGCTTAAGGGTAACACCCAGTCGGTTGACCTTCTGTAATTGTTCATTTCTTCTAACAAGAAGTGTGACATCGAACTTTTTACTTAAATAATGGGAGAAAAGAAGCCCTATCGCCCCTCCTCCAATAATTCCTATCTTCATGACTTCTCCTTCAATAGCGAATTAATAAGTACTATCCATAGTTTAGCAAATTTTTCCCCGTCAGAACACTATGGGTAAAAGGAATTATGATTTAAAAAAACTTGTTCCTGCTACAAACAGGAACAAGTATGATATTCATTGTTATTAGACTGGATATACCGGGTGCTTTCTTTCACTGAACTGGACTTCTTTCGTCTCATATAATCTAAAACGTTCTATCAAAACAGAACGAAGCTCATTAGGAGCCGTAATTTCATCAACGATTAACTCTGAAGCCAGTTTATAGATATCGATATGTTCTTTATATTCTTGTTGTTTCTCTTGAACATATTTAATTCTTTCTTTCGGATCTTCAATTGCCTGGATTTTATTTGAATAAACTGCATTCACAGCTGCTTCTGGGCCCATCACGGCAATCTGGGCAGTTGGAAGCGCAATACATACATCCGGGTCAAAAGCCGGCCCCGCCATAGCGTATAATCCTGCTCCGTAGGCTTTCCTTACAATGACAGAAATTTTTGGCACAGTTGCAGAACTCATAGCCGCAATCAGCTTGGCTCCATGCCTGATAATCCCGGCTCTCTCCACCTTGGTTCCGATCATAAATCCTGGAACATCCGCAAGGAACAGTAATGGAATGTGGAAGGCATCACACAGCTGGATGAATTTAGCCCCTTTGTCTGCAGAATCGTGAAATAGTACGCCGCCTTTCACCTTTGGCTGATTGGCAATAATGCCTACCACTTTTCCGTCCATACGGCCAAATCCTGTAATGAGCTCTGGTGCAAAAAGTTTCTTCATCTCGAAGAAACTTCCTTCGTCAATCAATGTGTTTATCCCCTCGTACATATCAAATGGGGCATTTTGATGCTGCGGGATGATATCTTCCAGCAGTTTTTCCGTTTTTGGCGCCATCCCTTCCTGAACAGACGGCTTTTCTTTGTAGTTAGCCGGGAAATAACCCAAGTATCTCTTGGCTTCTGCAATCGCTTCTTCTTCAGAAGCTGCCAAGAGGTCACCGCATCCGCTTACTGAGCAGTGCATTCGTGCTCCACCCATTTCTTCAAGCGTCACCTTTTCCCCTATTACCTTTTCTGCCATACGGGGAGAGCCAAGGTACATGGAAGCATTTCCATCGACCATGATGACAATGTCACAGAAAGCAGGAATATAAGCTCCCCCTGCTGCCGACGGCCCGAAAAGAACACAAATCTGAGGGACCATACCAGACATTTTCACTTGGTTATGGAATATCTTCCCTGCCCCTCTGCGATTCGGAAACATTTCAAGCTGATCGGTAATGCGGGCACCAGCCGAATCCACTAAATAAAAGATAGGGACCTGTAAGCGTAAAGCGGTTTCCTGGATACGAATAATCTTTTCTACAGTCCGTGCACCCCAAGAACCCGCTTTTACTGTAGAGTCATTTGCCATGACACAGACCGTTTGTCCGCCAACTTTCCCGATGGCTGTCACCACTCCATCTGCAGGCAAATCTTCAGCTTTATTGTTCGCAAACATTCCGTCTTCTTGATAATCACCATTATCGAATAATAGCTGAAGACGATCACGAACGAACATTTTGTTTTGTTCTTTTAGTTTTTCGTGATATTTCGGCTGTCCGCCGGCACTTATTCTTTCTTTTGTTTCATTGAGTGTATCTATGAATGTTTTAGATGCAGTCATATGAATCCCCCTTTGTTCGTTATGTAGTTGAAGCTGTTAGACACTGCTGTTGGTTTCCGTGCAAGACTTCGCTTTCCGCGGGTGACCCGTGAGCCTCCTCGGCTTCGCCTGCGGGGTCTCACATTGGCCACTTCTCCCGGAGGAGTCTACGTCTTGCACTCCAACCAACAGCTGGAACCAACTAATACCTCCAGAAATAACTACCTAGTTTAATCTTGAACTAAACTAATCTTATATCGTTTAGAAGGAAGAGCATCGAATGAAACCGAGTGGTAATTACAACTTCCAATCAATTCAGAGTAAACCATGCAGTTTACAATAGTTGGAACTTACCTTCCCATTATCCTTCTAGAACGAGTAATACGTCGCCTTCGTTTACGAAGTCTCCGATGTTTACTTTGATTTCTGCGATTTTCCCTTCTGCTTCGGCTTCTACTGGGATTTCCATTTTCATGGATTCAAGCATGAGTACCGTATCACCTGTTGCGACACTCCCGCCTTGTTCTACTAATACATTTAATACTGTTCCTGCCATAGCTGCTGTAATTTCTTTCATTTTCATTTCCTCCAATTGTTATAAATCTTCTTATGTTCGATTTGCAGTTAAATAATCCTGGAGCCATTTAGTTGTGTAGGTTCCATCTAGAAACTCTTTTTCCTTAATGATTTCCTTGAAAAGACTCACATTCGTTTTGAGCCCGTCGATTTGCACTCCTGAGAAAAATACTTTCGCTTTTTCTATTGCTTCTGATCGATCTTTACCATAAATGATGCATTTGGAAATCATCGGATCATAAAATGGCGTGACTTTATTCCCTTCTACATATCCTGAATCAATCCGGACACCTTCACTATTTCCCCAATCCAAGGTTTTGATTAAACCTGGGGAAGGATAGAACGTTTTCGGATCTTCTGCATAGATTCTGAACTCCAGAGCATGGCCACTCGTGGTAATTTCATCTTGTTTTAATAACGGCAGGGGGTCTCCAGCTGCTACCAGGAGCTGCCATTTAACCAAATCGAGACCTGTTACATATTCCGTAACGGGATGCTCCACCTGTAATCTTGTATTCATTTCAAGGAAGTAGAAATTTTCTTCTTCATCAACGATGAATTCAACAGTTCCCGCATTGATATAATTTACGGCCTTCGCGGCTTGAACGGCTGCTTCATACATCTTTTGTCTAGTCTTCTCAGAGAGCATCGGAGACGGGGACTCCTCGATCACTTTTTGATTTCGTCTTTGGACGGAACAATTACGCTCAAATAAATGGACGATATTCCCATGACTATCCCCAAATATCTGCACTTCTACGTGCCGGGCATTTTCCACGCATTTTTCAAGGAATACTTCGTCTTTTCCAAAATAAGCTTTGGCACGGTTTTTTGTAGAATCGAAGCTTTGAACGAGCGCTTGCTCATTTTCGCAGCGAATCATTCCGATGCCGCCGCCCCCGCCGCTCGCCTTAAGCATTACAGGATAACCAATGGTATATGCAAGTTCCTTGGCGGCTTCTATACTTTCAACACCGCCATCACTTCCCGGTACAACCGGCACCTGAGCCTCTTGCATAACCTTTCTTGCTTCTACTTTATCTCCCATCTTTTGAATAATTCCGTGAGGAGGTCCGATAAAGGTAAAGCCCTCTTCTGAAACCCTCTTCGCAAATTCCCCATTCTCTGATAAGAGACCGTATCCGGGATGGATTCCATCTACATTTTCTTTTTTTGCAACTTCAAGAATATTATCTATAACTAAATAAGATTTGTTAACGGGCGGTTCACCGATGCGATGAGCGATATCAGCTTCCTTGACAAAAGGCATATCCTCATCTGCATCGGAATAGACAGCAACCGTCTGAATGTTTAATTGTTTACAAGTTTTAATAATTCTTGAAGCAATTTCTCCCCTGTTTGCAATTAAGACTTTCTGCACATTATCTCCCCTTTCTTCAAAAAAAAAGCAACTCATAAATAAGGATTCTACAAAACTCGCCGAAATCCTCCTCTATATTGTAAACGTTTTCTTAATTAAGTGCAGAATTTTTTGTTTATTTGTTATATAATAATAATAAATAACTATATTATTTTTTCTTCGTTTTGGAAACGGATTCAACTGATTCCGTTCCTGATAAGGTATCACGAAGCAATAGTAGGAGGTAAAAAGATGGCTGTAAAAGTTGAAAAATTAAAAGTGAATTATAAAACTCTTGAAGAGTTTAAGAAATTTAAAGAATATGGTGTTCAAGAGCTATCCATGCTTGAAGATCTGCAGGCGAATATCATTGAAAATGATAGTGAATCACCTTTTTACGGGATTTACTTCGGAGATACATT
This sequence comes from Bacillus sp. Marseille-Q1617, assembly GCF_903645295.1. NCBI lineage: Bacteria > Bacillati > Bacillota > Bacilli > Caryophanales > Bacillaceae > Bacillus > Bacillus sp. Marseille-Q1617. The sequence continues at coordinate 1,564,561 of NZ_CAHJXM010000001.1, read as the reverse complement.
AATTGCAAGAATGAGTTTGTATCAGCGGGAAGCAAGATTCGACCAATACTTCGATCCCCCTCAAAATTATTTGGAATTATGGAAACTTGAGGTCCTTCCAAAATATCAAGGTAAAGGATACGGCAAACTGCTGGTTGAATTTGCAAAGGGATTCGGACTTCCCATCAAGACGAACTCACGCATAAAATCACAGGGGTTCTGGGAGAAGATGGGCTTTGAGGCCGTCACTTATGACGTGGAAAGAGATTTAGGGGAAAACCCTTTGGTCTGGTATCCTGAAGGCGTTAAAGAACAAAAAATCAGCTAAATAACGGAAAGGCTGGCTAGTGTGATTGTAGCCAGCCTTTTATTATTGATACACTAATAGGGCTTTCACCCCGATATTATTTATTGACTCTTTGAAGATTTCCGTTTTTATCCATCTGGAATTTCACTTTATCTTCATTTCCCTGCAAAAGAGCCATCTTTCTTGCCTTTTCAAAAATGGTCAAAAGCGATTTATGATCCTCTTCAAGTAAAGTAAACTTGCTTTTGTATTCTTCTAATTCTTCTGCAGCCTGTTCAAGCTTACTTGTTAATAGAGAGAGTTGCTCATGAAGCTGGGAATTTTCCTCTTTCACTTTTGCTTCATTTCTAACCGCTTCCTCCGCTTTTTGTAAATACTGGATCATGCTGCTCATGGAGAAATTATCATGCATTGCCTGCCCGGGTTCCGTTTGAACTTGGGTCAGATGACTTTCTTTCGGAGGAGGATTCTTTACCAGCGGATTGTGTTTCTTTGATTGTTTCCTCTGTTTTTTTGCCAACTCAATCCCTGATTTATATTGTTTGCGGACAAATGAATTCCATCTGAACCCGCATGCAGCTGACGTCCTTGATAGTTTCCTGCCCACCTCCTCAAATGCCTTAAGCTGTGTACCGCCTTCACGAATGTGACGCAAAACCACTTCAGCAAGTATTACATCCTCATCCTGACTCCAAGCATCCTGTCTATTTGAAGACATTTCCATCCCTCCTGTAAGATCCATTTATTCATGCATATGCACTTACTAGAGTAGATAGAATCAACAGTATACCTGACATTGAAATAATTAAAAATTTCCGCGTCTACTTGGCCAGGAAGCGGTCAACAGCCTTGTGGTGCTCATCCATTGCCCATAATCTGGAGCATTGACGGATTTCGCTTTCAATGTTTATCTCTATTTCATTGCAATCCCAGCCCTTCAACTGCTGTTGTTTGTATGCTTGAAGGACTCCAGTCGTTTTAGAGGAAATGGCATTTAATACTGGTATTTCCATGATATCCTCTGTCTTCGTCACTAGTTCATCTATGAAGCCCACTTCGAATAGCGTTTCAGCTTCCTTCAAATTTGCTGTCATGAGAAGAGATAATGCTCTCGGGGAAGAAATACGTTTATGCAGCAGTGTACCGCCGCCCCAGCCAGTCGTAATGGCCAGATTCCCTTGAACAAATCCCATCTTTACCCCTTTTTTGGCGATTCTCAAATCACAGGCTGCCGCAATTTCGCAGCCTCCTCCGATGGCGGTACCATTAATAAGGGCGAATGTCGGCTTAGGCAGAAAAGCCAGACGTATTAATATTCTCCCCATCTTGCTAAGCATTTCATAACTGTCTTCTTCTGTTTTCAGTCGATGGAATTCCGATAAATCCCCACCTGAACAAAAAGCTTCTTCCCCGCTTCCCGTAATGACAAATGCTTTAATAGATGGATTAACCTCACATTCCTTCAGTGCTTTTTCTAAACCGTCCATTACTTCATAATTGATCGCATTTCGCTTTTCGGGACGGTTGATAATGAATTGAAGGATCCCCTTTTGGTTTTTATGTATGATATATTCTCCCAAACTCATTCCCTCCTTTCTTTATAGTGTAAATTGATTCAGCAAGATTGAACAGTAGTGCAATAAAAAAAGCGTGAAGAGCCATGGTCTCTTCACGCTTTTTTATTTGTCGCAAATGATATTTGCAACTGGTGCAAATATCATTTCAACTTGTTGTAAATAAATTATTTGTTTACAACTTCTTTTCCTTTATACGTTCCGCACTCTTTACAAACACGGTGTGCTAGTTTCATTTCACCACAGTTTGGGCATTCTACCATACCAGGTACACGTAGTTTGAAGTGTGTACGACGTTGTCTTTTTGCTGTTTTAGAAGTTCTTCTAAAAGGTACTGCCATTCTTCCCACCTCCTTAAAGAGATAAAAATATTATGAAGCCAGAACGAACTGGTACTTCGCTTTTAAGAGTTCTTGTTTTGATCAAGAAGCTTTGCTAAGTCAGCGAGTCGAGGATCAACTTTCTTCTCTTTTTCCTCTTCGACTTCATAAGCTTGTTCTTCCGTCATCACTTCCCAGTTCTTACCGGAAGGAAGCTTATCCTGTTCTCTCGCTTCATCGCTGATTACCTGTAAAGGTATCTCAAGTAACAGCAACTCTCTGATTACAGGTTTTAAATCAATTACATCCCCTTCGATTCGGTGAACTTCCTCTTCTTCATACTGATCATAATCAGTTTCTGAAAGAAGGAAGGTTTCAATCGTTTTAAGATCGATTGGCAAATCCACGTCAACGAGGGTCCTTGAACAAGGCAAGACTAGCTTTCCTTCTAAATGAAGATGAAAGGTGACACGGTTGGAGCCTATGTCTGCTTTACCTGTAACATGAATCGGGGGTACTTCTCTGACTTGCGGATCGATTTCTTTTGGATCTTCGAAAGTCACCATTTCATCAAGAGTAAGTCCTTTATCCCTGAATTTTTGTAATTGTATTATTGACCATTTCAATGTCATCACCTCAAGGCAACAAAGGTAATTATAGACTTCATATTACCGTTTGTCAATATTTTTTCTTTACACTTCTTACTGTACCAGTGTTGCAATTATAACGCTTTATTATAATCTGTTTCAAATATTTATTAATATCCGATATGATACTTATATATATTTGAAATTTTTTGTAACTGCAAAAAGGGTAGATCGTATATTATTTTGCTAAGAGGAGTGACGTAATAATGAAAGCAACAGGGGTTGTGGTTGAATATAATCCGTTTCATAACGGACACTTGCACCATCTGAATGAGACAAAAAATTCATCGGGGGCAGATGTTGTGATCGCCTGTATGAGCGGGCACTTTTTGCAGCGAGGGGAACCGGCACTTGTATCAAAATGGGCACGCACTAGGATGGCTTTGGCAGCAGGGGTTGATATGGTCATTGAACTGCCATATGCCTTTGCGACACAGCATGCAGAAGTCTTTGCGAAAGGGGCAATATCACTGCTTCATGAAATAGGCTGTGAGAGCTTCTGCTTTGGCAGTGAAGACGGAGGCATTGCCTCATTTGAGGAAACCGTCGATTTAATTCATGACAACCAACATACATATAATTCTTCCATCAGGCGCTATGTAGATGAAGGGTTAAGTTATCCTACAGCCTTATCAAAAGCTTTCAAGGACTTGGATGGTACCGAAGACCTGATAGATTTAAGCAAACCGAATAATATTTTAGGTTATCATTACATCGAGGCACGAAATGCGGTAGCCCCGGACTTAAAGGCGTACACGATTACACGCGAATCAGCAGGTTATCATGATGAACATTTTTCATCTCCTTCCATAGCGAGTGCAACAAGTATCCGCAAAAATCTTTTTGACCCTGCACAAGAAGAAAGCGTAATCAGCCGTTACATGCCTGCTGGAACTCTTCGTATACTTGAAGAATACAGGAAGGAGTTTGGTGATTATCATCGATGGGAGAATTATTGGCCTCTACTGCAGTATAAAATCATGGCATCTTCACCTTCCCAGCTTAAAGAGATCTATGAAATCGAAGAAGGCATTGAAAATAGAATCATCGAAAACGCAAAGAAAGCTCTATCGTTTGAAGACTTTATGAACAGACTGAAAACCAAAAGATATACATGGACACGTTTACAAAGAATGATTCTTCATATTTTAACTAACACAACAAAAGAAGAGATGAATAAAAGACATACTGCCCCCGATTATGTCAGGCTGCTTGGAATGAACCAAACAGGACAGGAATACCTGCATATACAAAAAAAGGCGCTGAATCTTCCACTTATCAGTAAACTTTCAAGTGCAGACAAAGAAGACATTTCATTAGACATAAAAGCCTCTGAAATTTATTCACTTGGACTTCCCTTTTCTGAAGCCAAGAGAAAGCTTCTTCGCCGGGAATGGTCACAGCCGCCGATTATGGTGAAATAGGGATCCTATGATAAGAAACAGAGAGACTGCCTGACGGCAGTCTCTCTGTTTCATTTATGCTCAGGAAGCGAGTGTAAGAACGTAATGGCATCATCAAAAGTTTTTACAGGGATGACTTTCATGTCTGTCCCGATATCTTCTGCTGTCTTTTTGGCAGCTGCATAATTTGATTCCAGTTCAGGATGTTTTTCCTGTATGTCTTTCGATATTGTATCGTTTGGTGCAAGAAAATACGATGCACCAGCTTTATCAGCGGCTATGATCTTCTGCTCGATCCCACCTATTCTTCCAACTTCCCCATTTTCTGAAATGGTTCCTGTCCCTGCTATAGGATGACCTTTTGTCAAATCACCTTCCGTCAATTGATTATAAATCTCAAGACTGAACATCAGACCTGCGGATGGTCCTCCTATCTCATCTGTTTGAAGGGACACTTCAGGATCTGTCACAATCTCTTTATCATCACTCAACGAAATGCCGAGTCCAGCTTTATCAGGCATTTCAGGAAATTCCTTCAAGGGAATCGTTTCTGTCATTTCATCCTCATTTCTCATAAACGTGATCGATACTCTGTCACCCTTCTTTTTCTTCCCTACATATTCAATGAATTCCTCAGATGATTTAAATTCCTGTCCATCTATCGCTGTGATTCGGTCACCTGGTTTCAGAATGTCTTCTGCAGGCATGGAAGGATATACATTCAATACATATATACCATTATAATTATAGTGAAAAGGTTTATTCGCCGCTTTATAGGCAACTTCTATTGCGTAGTTCTGGGAATTTTCCATTAGCTGAAGTTGTCTGAGATTGTATTCTTCGTCACTCTCGTGAGGGTTTCTGATTTCCTCTACTGGATAGATATACTCATACTTTTTAATGCTCGCTATAAGATAGGCATAAATGTTTGCCTTTCCCATCCTGACAGTTGTGAGCATGAACTCTCCTTCATCATCATACCCGCCCTTTACTTTAACAATGGGATCAAGCTCATGGGCACTGCCCGGTTTAGTTACATAATAGGGAAGATAATAAAACGATGTTGCAACGATAAAAACGGTCATCAGGACCAGGATCCGTATCAGCGTTCTGTTTTTCATAAATTTACCCCTTCCATTCCTCCAACGCTTTTTTAATAGAAGGAATGACCTTCTTAGCCTCTTCTTCCCCCATATCAATAATGTCTTCAATATTCTTGAAGGCCCGTGTACTGTACATTTCCACATGAGGCCTGATCATAAAATCTGAAGAGAATTCTCTATGAGCCACAATTTCAAGCTGGAGGATATCGATACTTTGCATAATGACATCATAGATAGTTGTAATTTCTGCATTTCTTTTGACATGGGATACGTCCACGCCAATGACAATATCAGCGCCCATTTCTTTCACCACGGAAACAGGGACGCGGTCGATGACCCCTCCGTCAACCAATAGTCGTCCATTGATCTTCTCTGGCACAAAAATACCCGGAATGGCTATACTTGCCCTGACAGCACTGGATACCGGCCCTGAGGTAAAGACCACTTTCTCGCCGTTGGTTATATCAGTGGCCACAACACTAACGGGTATATTTAAATCTTCAATATTTTTGTTATGAGAGAATAATTGTATGAATTCCTTAATTCTTTTACCTGCGATGAATCCCATTTTAGGGACAGTAAAATCCAAATAATATTTCCTTCTGAAAGTGGTCGATAATTTATAGAGATCTTCCATTTTATGACCCACTCCATACATGCATCCCACCAAAGCACCCATGCTGCTCCCTGAAATCATATCCACTGGGATTCCTTCATCTACGAATGCCTTTAAGACACCTAAATGTGCAAATCCTCTAGCTCCACCTGAACCAAGGGCCAATCCTATCTTCGGTCTATTCAACAGTCTTCCCCCTTTACCCTTAGTTTGCGGTTCAATTCATCATATGGTCTATTTCTAATATGTATGAGTATATTGATTAATATGAGGACAAGTAGAAGTTACCTTTAATTTTATCATTCTTTCTGTGTTTCACAAGAAATTGACATAGTATGGTCTGTGAGGAGGACGTCCGGTTGTTGAAGTCAAAATTGAAAACATTAGTCTTATCGGCAAGTGTGACAATATTTGCTGCAGCATTAATCTTAATGCCTGATGAATCCTTGGAGGCTTCGATCAGAGGGCTGGATATGTGGTGGGAAATTGTATTTCCTTCGTTGCTGCCTTTTTTTATCGTATCAGAAATGCTGATAGGATTTGGGGTTGTAAGATTTATTGGAGTGGTGCTGGAACCGCTGATGCGCCCGTTATTCCGTGTTCCTGGTGTAGGAGGGTTCGTATGGGCCATGGGAATGGCGTCCGGCTTTCCGGCAGGAGCAAAGTTAACCGCGCGGCTGCGTCAGGAAAAACAGCTGACCAAGATTGAAGCCGAGAGACTCGTTTCATTTACGAACTCTTCCAATCCTTTATTTATCTTCGGAGCTGTTTCAGTCGGCTTCTTTCAAAACGCGACACTCGGAATCGTTCTTGCTTGTGCTCATTATATAGGGAATATCTGCGTGGGACTGGCGATGAGGTTTTATGGGCGGAAAGACGACGAATTCATAAGCAACCGCTCAACCACAAAGAAACGATTCTTCCTCAGAGAAGCGTTCTCGGCTCTACATGAAACCCGATTAAAAGATAAGCGGCCAATCGGCAAGCTGCTTGGAGATGCAGTAACGTCTTCCATCCAGACTTTATTAATGATAGGCGGATTTATCATCCTTTTCTCCGTCATAAACAAGATGCTGTATCACCTTCATATTACGACATTTGTTGCTGAAGGATTTTCATATTTATTCAGCCTTTTTCAATTAACTGAACAATTAAGCATTCCTTTCATCTCAGGATTATTTGAAATCACCCTGGGATCAAAATTGACAAGCGGAGTGACGGAAGCTACTTTACTGCATCAGGCAATCATCACCAGTTTCATCTTGGGATTCTCCGGGTTTAGTGTTCAAGCGCAGGTTGCCAGCATTCTTGCCCAGACGGATATTCGTTTTCAGCCTTTCTTTTACGCCAGATTTCTTCACGGGGCTGCAGCTTCAATCGTGACAATCATCATCTGGAAGCCTGTTTATGAAAGGTTTTCAGATGAACAGCTTTCGAATGCCATACCCGTATTTTCACAACAGAACGCTTATTTTTGGAATGGAGTCTTATATTGGCTGAAAACAGTCGGTCCCCTTATCACAATCTTGAGTTTACTTATTTATATCCTGATTTATAGCAGAAGGACGTTCAGGAAAAATTAATTGACAAAAAAAGGCTGTACATGTGATTGAATCCATGTACGGCCCCTTCCCCTTATTCTTTAACGGTATATTTGTCTTTCAGTGCATCCTTGACAGGATGAGGAACCAGTTCTGAAATGTTCCCTCCGTATTTCGCTACTTCCTTTACAATACTGGAGCTTAAGAAGGAATACTGATTATTCGTCATGATAAAGAACGTTTCTATGTCTTCTTCAAGCACTCTGTTCATGGACGTGATCTGCATTTCATATTCAAAATCTGATACAGCTCTTAATCCTCTGATAATAGCACTCGCCTTCACGCTCTTTGCATAGTCCACAAGAAGACCTTGAAAGGAATCAACCACAACATTTGGAATATCTTTAGTGGATTCACGAATCAGTTCGATTCTCTCTTCAACTGAAAATAAAGGTTTTTTTGAAGAATTGTTCAATACCACCACATAAATTTGATCAAAAACCTTTGCCCCTCTTGTAATGATATCTAGGTGTCCGAATGTAATGGGATCAAAACTCCCCGGACAAACTGCGATACTCGTCATGATCATTTTACCCCCAAGTGTCTGCATTTGTATTATTTTTACCATTCCAAAACTTTGAAGCAAATAAAAAAGCAATTTCCGCTCCTATCAACTTATATAGCCGGCTTACGCTCTCACTTTAATATCAAAAATCTTTATAGAACATCCTCTTGATATGTATAAATTGATATTCCGATAATTCCGTAGGTTTCTTCTTTTACTTTATGAAGCCGGCCAATGACATCCAAGGGTGTGCTCTCTGCACTATATTCGCACATGACGTAACCGTTTTCATTTAAAAGGTTATTTTCGTCGATGAATGCCATCAGTTCTTCCAGCTTTTTCATTTTGTAGGGCGGGTCCAAAAAGATGTAGTCAAATGTAACCTCTCGTTTGACTAAGGCTTTAAGTGCTCTGCCCGCATCATTTCGATACACTTCACTGCTTCCCACCAGGTCACAATCTTTCAGATTCGTCTTAATGGTGTGGAGTGCCTTCGAGTCTTTGTCCACAAAAATTACCTTATCCAGTCCCCTGCTTAATGCCTCTATTCCCAGACCGCCGCTGCCTGCAAATAGATCCAGGCCAATTCCGCCATCAAAAAAGGGGCCTAGCATGTTAAATATGGACTCTTTCACTTTATCTGTGGTCGGCCGCGTCCCGCTTCCCGGAACGGCTTTTAACGGCCTGCCTTTTAACGTTCCTGCTATTACTCTCATAATCATCCACCATATATGTATTTTTCCTCATTATCCTAACATAAATCTACAGCATTCGCCACTTCAGGAAATTATCCTTAAAATGTATAAAATTATATCGTTAGGTGATAATGGAAGTAACAGCATCCTAATTGATGTTGTTGCCAACCGCGGAGAAGACTTACGTTTCCCCATAAGTTCTTCCTCCGGTTTCTCCTCTCCCTTTGCCTTCTTTCCAGAAATGGATATAGAAGGACCCTGCAGAAATTTCTGCAGGGCTTTTTATGTTTCCTTTGTTTGTATCTTGATTGCGGAGCTTGTCTTATCAATCTCTATATGAAACAGTTTTTCAAGCCACTTCACATCCATGTACACAGTGCTGCCTATTTTTTGAACAGGTTTGGTCAGTAGACCATAACTTTCTTCGTTTAGAATAAAATAATCTTTGTCAATATAGAACCGATACGAGTGACCGCCGTCCGTTACATAAATGACACCTTCCTGGAGGTATTTAACCTCAATACCTGCTCCCTTTAGCAGCTCTGTAAAAGAGATCAGTTCATTTTGATGATATTGAATGAAGGCACCATCCTCTAAAGGCTTACCATTAAGTAATATATTTTGAGATGCCCTCAAAACCAAGGGGATCTCTTTCTTTGTGTGTGTAGTGATTTCACTAATAAATGATGTGGTTAAATTGGTTGCCTTCATCAACAGTGCATCCATTTTTTGTGAATGAATCAAAGGGCTTTTATCATTCTTCAAGAGCCTGCTGAAGGAAGCGAACTGATCTTCTGTCAGTCCATTTTTCAATTCTTGATAAACCCTTAACGCTTTCGGTGAGCCATGGGGCGACTGTAAAATTAAACTTGCCTTCAACTCTTTTAACCAGCTTTCCTGATAAGAGGAAGTATATTTCTGCTGGTTAAGCCCCCATTTGACTTTCAGCATTAATGTCGATTGCTGAAAATTCCTGCCTATGATCAAAAAATTCTCCGCTTCATGGACAGGAAGTCGGTCATCAATGACTACCGTAACGAAACCTGCATCACTGTATTCAGTGTTCATAATCTTGTATGTTAATTTTTCATCTGAATAAACCCTTACTTTTCGCCCTTCATACGAATTCACTTTTCCTGGATAAAGAAGTAAATCCGACGGAGAACCATAACCAACAAAGGAATAATAATCGATAAAATCCATTGCTTCATGCTTCCATTCTTTATATCCCGATATCCACACGGCGTCTCTGTTAGTTTTTTCAATGATGTTAATGGATGTTTTCACGGGGATTCCAGTTGTTAATACAGGATACCATTCACTTAACAGCAAATAACCATCAGCCGTTTGCCTTTTAAGTTTGTATGAGATTGTCAGCTTTTGGTTTCCTTCTGATTTGACTTTCAAATAGAATTCTCCATTTTCTTTGGACAAGCAATCATTCCTGCTTTCATCCAGGCATTGATAGTTCGACGCATTTTCCGGCCACTCAATCGTCATTTCTTCTTGTTTGTCTGAAAGGAATTGCACTTCTTGAGTGATGAAAAATCCGTTACCGTCATGATGTATCGTAAAAGATTGATTCACCTTAGAGTGGACGGATTCTTTGGCACTGCCAGATAAAAATCCGTTCCACTGAAAAAAGAGAATTCCTGCTATCGCCATCACCATGATGAAAGTAAAAGAAAGAATTAATCGCTGCATCTTGTTACCCCTTCGTTTGATATATTATTAAGATATCAGATTTCACAAAAGGGTTATATAGTAAGGACACCAAATTTCCAACAATTTTGGAATAGATTAACCCATATCCAAATCTTTACTCTCCACAAAAGGACTGCCGCCTTCCAGATGCTCACTCACCAATTCGTCCCAGTCGTGCTCACCAACCCCTTTGTTTTTCAGAAGGTTTTCTTTTAAACTCATTAAATTCTCCCCCTCAAGTTCCCTTGCTTCGAAAAGGGAAATTACGCCATGAGCAGCCAAGGTGGATAGAATGGCAGTTACGATAAACGTATCGACATTTTCCAGGGTAACCTCTTTTTCCTCACTCTTTATGGTAACGATATAAGACACAAGTAAACAAACCACCATACCTATAAATACCCATAACATACAATCACCCCTCATATCTTCTTTACTTCTCATAGTATGTTTGAAATAATAAGGAATTGATTAAATAAGTAAGAAAAGGAGATAGAACATGATTCAGCGGTTTATCGAATTAGGCGAAGGCTTATCTGATATTTATGAATTGATGGAAACGGCAAGATACAATAAAGAAAGAGTTCAGCACATGATGGCTTTTCATACGATTGTAAAGGACCGGCCGGTTACGTCTCTTGGCGTTGTAATGAAGCCGACAGCCGAAGGTAAATTCCAGGCTATATACTTCTGCCGTGAAGGGATACCGAATCCAAATATGATGGAAAATAAGCGGTTTTCACTTTTCCAGCAAACAGCAGAAGAACTTGAAAAAACAATCATTCAGCTTGATGTAAAACCATCCACTTTATTTCCAGAAAAAGATCTGTATTATCAGCACTTAATTGCCATATTAAGATTAAATCATTATATTTTACCCTTGCAATGACACACAAAAACCCAAAGAAAAAAGCTGCCAACAACATACGTTTGGCAGCAGTTTCTAAAACCCCATCTTATAATCATATTCCTTCGCCTTATCAGGTCTGGAATTCTCGAACACTGATTTAATAAAAGGTTTATAGGATGGATCCACTTTTTTAACATAAGAATAAGAGTTGATGCGGTCCATGACGGAATCGATTTCGTCCTGATTACAATATAATACTACATACTTCATTTTTTTTGATACATAGTGTACATTCCCAAATCGTCTCAAAGACTTTGCATGCTTCAAACTATGTAACCAAACAACTAAACCTTGTCTTTGCGTCAACATACTGTTTCCCCTCTAGGAATCACTTTTTTTTAAGTCTAGCACAGAAATATGGGATTAATCAACACGAAAAGCGAAAGGGCTTCGCTCAGAGGCGGGTGGCATAAGACGAACCGGCCAGGAAGGCGTTCTTTGCCTTCCTGGCCGGTTTGGCTTATGACATGTGCCTCTAAGCCCTGCAGCTGGACAACACGAAATGCGAAAGGGCTTTGCAGCTCGACAACTCGAAATGCGGAGGGAGCTTGCTCAGCCCCAAAAAGCATAAGTCCTTCTTCCCCGTTTAACAAGATTCTCCTTATTCAACGGACATATTTTTCTTTTTTAGGGTATAGTACATAAGTAAATGCTATTGAAACGGCTGGATGGAGGGTTAGCATGGATCTGAAAGTCATATGGGATGATTTTATTGAGTATCTTCGAATGGAACCGGGTATTCAGAATGCATACGTCAGATGGGTTGCAGGCATCCCTTTTCTATACATAGAGACCGGCCTTGATAAAAATGAAATTGAATATTTAATAAGAAAATGGTCAGCCCGGGCCATGAGAGGCAAACGACTTCATTCGGATACGATATTCTTCAGGACGCAATCATCCTTATTCGTATACCGCCATCGTTTCTATGTACCTCAAGAAAAAATGTTTTGCTGCGGCAATTTGTGTGTCGATTGTGTACGGTTAAAACAGTAAAAATTATATAAAAAAAAGAGCCGACGAAAAAATCGTCGGCTCTTACATAATATTAAGCAGAACAGCCGCAGCTGCCTCCTGATCCGCAGCCTCCGCCGCATGAACTCCCGCTGAAGAAAGGGTTCCCGGTTGGGACCTTTACGTTTTTAGAAACCGAATGTCCTATGATAAGACTCACATTGTCCAGCAGATCCTGAAGTTCATTTTCCGCCCGCCTGAATTCGGCTACATTATCATCCATGTCCATATCCCTTTTTAGTTCACGAATTTCCTTCATGACCGTCTTATAGTCCGGATGATAGCGCCCAAACCGCTGAACCTCTTCGTAACGATCTTTCATACGCGTAAACTTTTGTATTTTAGTCTGCGTATCATTGTTATTACGAAGTTTATATAAAGACTTCCGATACTTTTCTGCCACATCGGAATTTAATATCCACTGAGATAATTCATCAGCATTGTCCAATATTTCCATTCTTTCTATAGTAGCAAGCATAATGCCCACCTCCGTAACGCTATTTTAACACGTTTTAAAGATGGAAGCGAATATGCTCTGCAAAAAAAATCCCCGTATGCAAGTAAATCATTTTACGGAATCGTCACGTATAATTGTTTCTTAATTCCCAGCGATTTATTTTTTGGACTGACTACTTCTACTGTCAGGATATGATTCCCCTTAGGTAGATTCTTCACCACAAATGCCGCGGTGTAGTATTCCTTATAAAGTCCGCTTGTATTTGAAGTAACGACGATCTTCCCTTTCTTCGCTCCTTTTCTCGAAGACGAGAACGTTACATTAGGTACGATACACTCAATGAACACCTGATTTCCTTGTACAATATGCTTAACAGAAAGCGACTTGTCTTCTTTGGCCTGAGCTTTGTTTACGAATGAGAAATTTTCAGGTTCCGGGATATCATCTTTACACCCGCTTAGAATGATAAGAAGCGACAGGGATAAGACAATAAGTTTTTTCATAATCGAACCACTCCTTTTCCCTTAGCCTTCCCCATCTTACACCCTGTTTACTCATCGTCATTCCAGGAAGAATAATTTCAATACAGGCAGTGCCGTCTTGTCGATTTATCTAAACAAAAAAGGAAAAGCAACCCGAAGATTGTTTTTCCTTTTTAATATCACAGAACTTCTATTCAGCTTCATTCATACTTTGAAACATGCTGATCATCATAGAAGCCATTTGGACGCCATTCGAAAATTTTTGAACACGGTGAGGAATCGTTTTTTGAAAGTGGTTGATTGAAGCGATTTCAAATTTCTCCAGCTCATTTGGATTTCTTGAAAGCCTTCTATACCATTCAGGTTTTTCCCTCAAAAACATTTTTAACTCTTCATTGGAATGAATATATTCAATAAGATCTGCTCTCATGTTTATACCTCCTAGTCCTTTCTGAACGAAAAGGGATGAGAAGGTTTTGCTCGTGTCTCGTTCGTCACGGTAGAGCTTTTTGGATTGGATTGAAATTGGCTGATGACACCCTGGACAGTTCCCAAGACTTCGCTTATATTGTTGATGTGACTCTGCAATTGATTGGCATCCATATTTTTCACTAATTCACCGACGTGATCAAACCACCCGTTTTTACTTGTTTCTTCCTTTTGAGCACCACTTTTGTTTTCAGCTTCCCTATATATGTCCCAACGGGTATCCTCTTCCCCGAGCAAATACCAATCTTCAAATAGCTCCTGCCAATTAGCGTTGCCATTACGGACATCTTTTACAATTTTCGGATGCTTCCTGACAAACTCTTTAAACTCTTTCACTTTAGGGTGTAATGATTTTCCCATTCCAAGCACCTCCTGCTCAGGACATTTACCTATTACATTTTATGATGAAATGGAAAAATGGTGAAACATTCCTATTTGTAGTAAAATTCATTTGTAGAAGCAACCATGAAAAACTAAACAGTCATGATCCTGCATATATGAGCTGTGTAAAGAAAAGGATGTTAAAGAATGCAAGAAGAATTGCACAAATTATTGGATGAAGTTTTAGAAAGAGCAGATGAAGAAGAATTAATCAGTATCAGACAGCTGCTTAACGGTGTAAAGCGGAAGCAGAATAAACAGAATGAATCTATAATTGGCGGCATTTTTGCCATGGAGAAAAGTTCAGTAGATGGAATTTTCACAATAAGCATTCCAATTACAGCCGTTACCCATAATTCATTACAAATCGTACATGGCGGCGTGACAGCAACATTAGTGGATACTGCCATGGGAACGCTGGCCAATATGATGCTTCCTGAAGGGTATGGCGCTGTCACAACAAACTTGAATGTTCATTACCTTGCACCCGGCATTGGCGAGGGATTGACCGCAAGCGCCACAATCGTTCACCAAGGGTCAAAGACAATGGTGGTAGACGGCAAGGTCGTTAATTCTTCAGGGAAAGTGGTAGCCCACTCCACCGGATCATTTTTTATTTTTAAAAAGGATTGAAGTAAAAAGGTTGACTGTTTCGAGAACAAAAAATGTCCTTGAAGAGTCAACCTTTTTACTGTTCAATTGTAAACTTTTCAATAAAATTCTGTGTATAGTATTTTTTATACACCCCGACCCCAAGATGGGTAAATTCATGTTCCAGAAGGATTTTTCTGTGTCCTTCGGAATTAAGCCAGCCATGAACCGCTTCCGGGGCATCAGTATATTGTGAAGCGATGTTCTCCCCTGCAGTCTTGAAAGTGATCTCTTGTTTTTCCAGTCTGTCAGAAAGGCTGCCAAACACTGGTGATTCATGAGAAAAATATTCTTCATTGTACATTTCTTCACTGTGCCCCTTGGCCACTTCTGCAGTTTCTTCATGCCATTCTAGTTTTCCAGCTTCAAAATTTGTCCGTATGACATTGGTAATATCAAATATCTGTCTTTCACTTGCAGTGTCGATTTTCTTCCACTCTTCATCTGTAGGTTCTGTTCCTTCAACCAATTCTCCCCGGTACATCATTTCATATGGATGCATTTCTATCAGGGTGGAACTATCAAGAAAGCGGATGCTCATCAGCTCACCAGTAAATTTGTCGAGATACAACTGAGCATAAATATCACCTAATGAAACCAACAATCGTGTATTAAGATCTTCTTCATTTAATTCAAATTGATAAGATCCAGATTGGTCATTTACGACTATTTCAGACTCTATGATGGTAAAACGATAAATATCCTCCAGCTTTTGACCGAGCTTATAAGGAGTCACATCCACTTCGTTCCCGATCGTATAAAGAGTGACTACTTTTTTGTCTTCAATCCCCATTTGGATGTATTGCTTTGAGGAAATGGGATAAACCCACCATTCATACCCATATGAGCTTGGTTCGATTCTATCTGGTTCGCCAAACTCTTCAATTACATTATCTGAACTTTTCCCTATCCATGTGGAGAGCCCGGTAACCGGCCGTTCCCCCGTATTTTCAATCGGTTGTTTAAGCTGATTATCGTGATCTTTCTTAAGAGTCTGTGTATCCGGCCCTTTTAGAGGTTCATTCTCGTCATTAAGACTTTGGTAAATACTTATTAAAAGAATAAATACAAGAATAATAGCAATACGAAAAACCGTCTTCAGAGATTTCCCTCCTCTCTGCCTTCTCTAGCAGGATATGCTTGAAATACTAGAATTATTATACCATTTAAAAGGTTTCTAAATATTATGTATTGTATAAAGCATAGCATATTTTGTTTTTCACTAAAACTGCAGGGTTTGTTAAGAGTTGTAAAAGATATAGTTCACTATGAGTTTTTATATTTAAGAGCATAACCGAAAAAAGAAGCGATTTTAAAATCGCCCCTTAAGGTTTAACAAGGTTTGTTGCTAAAATGTGATTCTGAAATCTCTTCGAGCGCTATCGAAGCTTGCGCCTCCAATGATTCTCTGATGGCGAAATCCCCCAGGGAAACAACACCGATAAGCCGGTCACCTTCTACTACCGGCAGCCTTCTGATTTGTTTATCGGCCATTAACTGTGCTGCCTGGGCCGCATCTGCATCCGGACCGATCGTAATGAGTTCCTTACTCATGATATCCTCGACTTTTGAGGAGGCAGGGTGTTTTTCTGCTACACAGCGAGTGACAATATCCCTGTCTGTTATGACTCCAACGATCTTTTCACCGTCAACAATCGGTATAGAGCCCACATTATATTCTTTCATTTTCACTGCCACTTCATATACATTATCCAGGAGCGTGCAGGATTCTACATCTTTCGTCATGATCTCTTTAAGCTTTGGCATTGTAGTCCTCCTCCAATACGTAAATATCATGATTATTTTTCTCTTTCTTCCATATTTTATACAGCGTTAAATAAATTGACATATTCCCTTTCACCAAGACATTGCAAGAAAAAGGATTTTACACTATTATTAAGAATGAGAAATACCGCATTTTGTATCATTGTACATAATACCGATATAAATGCTTCTAACATGAAGAATGCAGATAGGCACCAGGGAAAAACACCCTGAGCCTTGAGCCAGACAATATAGGAGGGAAAGTATATGCGTTTCGAAGAATCTGGAATTGAAAGCTTAAAAGTAGACCTGAACCGCCTTGATGAAATCATGGAATCTCATGGACTTGTACGTGCGGGTCAGTGGGATTATGAAAGGGTCACATACGATCGTAAGTTTGAAATCAGAGAAGGCATTTTCTATCTTCGTATCCAAGGGCTTGCAGTTGAAGGAGACATCGGTAAACACGATGCCATCGTCCAGCTCATGACACCTCTACTAGGCAAACATTATTATCCACACGGTGTAGAATACGGTGAAGGGGAAGAATTCCCTAAGCACCTGTTGACATCTTGTGAAAAACTAATCGCCGACGTAAAAAAAGAAGCAACAGAATTCGCTTGGTAAAACCAAAAGCGGAGGCGGCTTGATCAGCCCCGACAAGCATAACTGGGAAATCCCTGAAGGCAGCGCCTTTAGGGATTTTTTTTAACAGTCTCTGCCTCAAAAATATCAAAATTAAATTTCTTCCCTACTGTTCATTCTTTCTCTACTTTAATATAATAAATAGTAAGAGGAAACGTCAGAAAGGGGTTCTCAATTGTCAAAGTTTTTCACCAAAAAAGTTTTTATTATTATATTAAGTATTATCATACTTGCATTACTATCTTTTTTTATTTTACCTATATCAGTCCCCTTAATTACTGCTCTCATTACCGCGCTATTTCTAGAGCCTGCAGTTAAGTTCACTCAAAAAAGATTCTCCGCCAACAGAAAAATATCGGTTTTATCCGTGTTTATCGTTTTCTTGTTGTTAATTGGTTTATCCGCTTTCTTTGTCACGACTAAAGTAGTCGGAGAAGGAGTTAAATTAATAGAGGACACACCAAAATATATCAATCAACTAAGTGACATATGGCTGGATTATGAGGAAAGACTGTTGGATGCAGCAGAAGACTTGCCCAATGAAGTGGTTACCGGGTTCAGTGAAGAGGTTCAGAATTTCTTAAACTCAGTAAAGACAAAAATACTCAATTCATTAAATATAGAAAAGATCAGTGCGTTCTTATCCTATATTCCAAGCTACCTGGTGAGCTTTTTGGTATACCTGATCGCATTATTTTTGTTCATGCTGGATTTGCCGGGTATTAAAAAGAGTATTTTCAGTCATCTGACTGAACGGACTGCAGAGAAAGTGAATTTTATGACTTCCAGACTTTCTTATGTTATATTTGGCTTCTTTAAAGCCCAATTTCTTGTAAGTGTCATCATCTTTCTTGTTTCACTTATAGGCTTACTCTTTATCTCGCCTGAAGTGGCGATTGTGATGTCTCTGGTAATCTGGATCATTGATTTCATCCCTCTCATAGGATCTATTGTCGTTCTAGGACCCTGGGCTCTTTTTCACCTCATTACAGGAAACATCGCCTTAGGTTCTCAGCTTGCCGTATTGGCGGCCATCCTTCTTATAATCAGAAGAACCGTGGAACCAAAAGTCATGGGTACACATATAGGACTTTCTCCACTGGCTACACTGATTGCCATGTATCTGGGTCTGAAGCTCTTTGGAGTCCTCGGTTTCATAATCGGTCCCCTTATATTGATTGTTTTCAACTCTGCTAAAGAAGCAGGCATTATCAAAACCAACTTCAAGGTGTAAACATGAAAAGGACTATCCTTAAACGGGTAGTCCTTTTCACAATAGGTCAGAAAAAATCATAGAATAATGGGCTAGACCTTAGTGTAAGCTTTTCTAGTTTAACGACTTCCTCCGAATTTCCTTCTAACTGTCCCATATCAAGAAGCTCCTGAGGGGTAAAAACTCCGAAGATCATGGCTGTTAATGCATTAATGTTCAGTTTAACAGCATTTTCAACCGCTTTACTTTCCTTAATACCCTGTCTTCCCAATGAAAAAGTGCGGTTGTTCCAATCTGCGAAATCATCCTTCACGGTAATATGTACACAGTCATTAAACTCAATGTCCTTCAAATAATTTTGGAAAAATTGTTCCACATCTACTATTCTGCTCATAAAGTAAGGGTGTCTTTCGATTTTAACCCGGGGATCCTTCAGCAAAAATGGCAGAGGCTCATTCGGATTCAAAACAAGTTCTGCCTCATTAATCATGGAATCATGTTGACAGATATAGTTCCATAACCCATATCTCGCCTCAGGATTTAGTGGGATAAATTCTTCCACCTTTAGTTTTTCATTTTTAACTTCATAACTCAAATACCCTTGTGGAATCTGTTCTTCATCATAATAAATAGCAATCCATAAGTCGGTGATGCTTCTTTCTCTCCACCATTCCTTTGTTCGGACGAGCATCCCATTATGTTTATGAGCATATTGCTCATACAGCTTATGAAGTTCACTGGGATAGGTGTCTTTAGTAAATCTCTTCACATGACCATTTGTCCCTTTCAAACGATATAAATCTTTCTTTTTTAAATGAAGCTTGTCAAAATAGGCAAATACCTCCCAACCGAATTTTCTATAGAATTGAATTTCAAAAGGGTGAAGCATGGAAAGAGACTGGCCTTTATTCTTCATTTCTACCAATGAATGAGATATTAAAGATCTGACATATCCCTTCCTTCTATATTCAGGATATGTTGCGACCCCTGCTATTCCTCCCATTGGATATTTGCTTTTCCCTAACCAGATCTCCAAGGTCAGCAGATGAAGCTTCGCTGCCAGTGCATCATCATTAAAGATACAATATACATCCTGGCTTTTTAGCTGTTCAAGTCTTTTTTCTCTTTTTTCAGCAGGTACTTTATATTGAAAAGCATATTCAGATAACTGCAAAGAATCTTCGTAGTTGGTCTGTTTCAATATTGTTATTTTATGCTGCATCATATGAACTCCCCCTTTCTCAATTGTGTATTCGACAGGGAAAGGGAGATTCCTTTTTCAAAACATAAAAAGTCCGTATAAGAAATTTCTTATACGGACTCCTAAACTCAGTTCCCGAGAATCGCCTTGATGACAGATGTGGTTTCCCCGCCTTCATAAATCACATATAAAAGAAGGTAAACAGCCACTCCGGTAATGGCAGTGAAAAACCATATGATACTAGTTATGGGACCAAGCTTTCTATGTCGGGCCAACTTCTCTTTATAACCCGTCCACAAACTCATCAAACCGAATACAGCCCCAATTGTTGCAAGCGTGATATGGAAAATCAAGAAAACTGTATAATAAATTTTGATATCATCAGGTCCACCGAAAGATGTATTTCCGACGAAAATGGTTCTGCTTGCATAAATGATAAAGAAAATCAGTGCAAAAATCCCGGCCAGGGTCATCGTCCCCTGATGTTGTTCAATTTTTCTTTGTTTTATCTGCCACCAGCCGATTGCGACAGTTATGGCACTTAAGACTATGAAGCTGGTACTGATGGTAGGTAAAATTGGTACACCCATGTTTAGTCCTCACTTTTCTGTAATTATTCTATGTACGGCAGGAACAGCCAAACTATTCCTGCAAACGATCAATCCGTCGGAGTGGGATCGGCAATCGGATCGTATGATTGATTTTCCTGCCTCTCCATATCCTTTCGATACCACTGGAAGAAAAGGTTGAATAGCATAACACCGAAAACGATTTCCTGGATGATTTTCATGATAACTCCGCCCAGCTGCTGATCATTCACCGTAGA
The DNA here is from genome assembly GCF_903645295.1 of Bacillus sp. Marseille-Q1617. NCBI lineage: Bacteria > Bacillati > Bacillota > Bacilli > Caryophanales > Bacillaceae > Bacillus > Bacillus sp. Marseille-Q1617. The sequence goes on along the minus strand of NZ_CAHJXM010000001.1, from coordinate 1,544,074 downwards.
CATCGATGTAAATAACTCTGGACCTGTCAACGTCAAACCTTGTAAAGTATCAACCGGAACACATAAGGCCAATGCTTTCATGAACTCTTCGGGATCATAATATGGGGCGTACAGAGGATGTTCAGCAAAAATAATCAAGCCGCATGCAGGTGTCAACAGAACTGCACTACCCAATATATATCCAATTCTCTTTAAACCGCTTAAATCAATGTCTTCATCAGCGGGATTCAATAACGGCCACCACATGAAAACGGATAATAAGAATAAAATGACCGTAGCTAAACCGTGCATCGTTACATCCGTTCTTACATGATCAAAAACAAGCGGAATATGATAAATGGAAAAAACAATATTAAACGCTAACAATGCAATTAAAGTCTTCGTCATAAATTTAAATAGCGGTTTAACTACTGGCAGATTGATCGCTGCCTTCCAGACCCAATTGGGAATCCCCAAAATGATGAGGGGTGTAACCACTAAATAAAGAAGAGCCATCTGAGTCATATGAGCAGAAAATAAAATCGTGCTCAATACTTCAACAGGTGAGCCTTTGACTGCATATAAAAGTAACATTGCCAATATAAAATAAGCTGCTTCTTTTAGAGTCAGCGGAGCACTTTCCTTGAAGCTGCTTCTCCACTTTACAGTAATCAAAAAATAAACAACCGTGATAAATACCAATGCCAATATAAAAAACGGGCTCCATAAAGCCATAAACCCAAATATACCTAACGGCATTTCCTCACCTCATTTCACTTTTAAACCTATACCACCATTATACTGTCAACCTCCTCCCACTTCAATCCAAGGTAATGACAAGTTCTTGAACAATTAGAAAAGCGGAGGCGGCTCGATCAGCCCCGACAAGCATAAGATAAATGGGCCGGGAAGGCGTTCTTTGCCTTCTTGGACCATTTAGCTTATGACCTCGAGGGGCTAGCCGCTGTAGCTGGACAATAGAAAAGCGGAAGGGCTTTGCTCAGAGGCGGGTGGCATAAGACGAGCCGGACTGGAAGGCGGTCTTTGCCTTCTTGGCCGGATTGGCTTATGACATGTGCCTCTAAGCCCTGGAGCTGGACAATTAGAAAAGCGGAAGGGCTTTGCTCAGAGGCGGGTGGCATAGGAACGAAACTGCTAAAACAAAAAAAGCCAGCCAATAGAAATTGGCTGACTTTCTTTTTAGATCCAGACGATTGTCATGAACGCTAATACTGTGACAAACGCTACAAGTGCTCCGGAATACAAGAACAATGCAGGAGCTTCATGTCCTTTATGACTCATATGCATGAAGTAATATAATTGGAAAATCAATTGTACTACTGCCAGTAACAGGATGAATGGTACTACGAAGTACTTATCAAAGTCACCTGCAACAGCGATGAATGCAACTAGTGTTAAGAAAATCATAAACATGAATGAAGTAACCTGCATTCTCATGTCTTCTGCATTTTTCTTACGACGGTATTCGTAATCTACACTTGGGTTACCTGAATTTGATTGTTGATTCGCCATCAGTTTATCCCACCATTCCCATTAAGTATACTACTGTAAAGATAAATACCCATACAACGTCGATAAAGTGCCAGTATAGAGAAGCTAAGTAGAACTTCGGTGCATTGTAAAGGTTTAAACCGCGTTTTGCGTTGCGGAGCATGAGACTGATGATCCAAAGGAGACCGAAAGCCACGTGTGCTCCGTGGAAACCAACCAGCGTGTAAAAGGCTGAACCAAATGCACTGCTAGTAAAAGTATGCCCGTATTCATGGACATAATGATTAAACTCATAAATTTCCAAACCAAGGAATGCGGCACCTAAAATGACTGTGATCAATAACCAGGCCTGCATACGCTGGAAATTATAATTTTTCATGTGATACATTGCATAAACACTTGTTAAGGAGCTTGTCAAAAGCAACATGGTAGCCACAAACGCCAACGGAAGATCGAATATATCCGTCGACAGCGCGTGACTTTCACTTGGTACCTTGTTTTTCAGAGCTAAGTACGTCGCGAAAAGAGAACCGAACAGAACCGTTTCTCCACCAAGGAAGAACCAAAAGCCCATAAATTTATTTTTCCCCTCAAGGGTCGCCTTTTCAGGGGTGGCCGGCCAGGTCTTTGGCGTAAACTTTTCATCTGCGTGCATTATGCCTTACCCCCTTTATCATCATCCATTAAATCTTCTTTGTGAACATGATAACCATGATCATCGATTACAGATCTCAGGAACATTGCTCCCAATGTAATCCCCATACCTATAATTAATACAGGCAATGCCCAGGCTTCTCCATCAGGACGATACATTGCTCCAAAGGCTGCAACGAACAGTCCGAAAGAAATGATAAGCGGTAAGATTGAGTTATTCGGCATATGGATATCGCCGATCGGTTCAGCTGGTGTAAGATCTTTTTTCCCTTCCATCTTCTCTAACCAGAAAGCGTCCAGTCCGCGGATAAGCGGAGTTTGCTTAAAGTTATAGAATGGAGGCGGTGTAGGAAGCGACCACTCGATAGTACGGCCGTCTCCCCAAGCATCTTTACCTACTTTGACTCCTTTAACTTGAGTCATGATCACATTGATAAGAAGGATGATTACGGCTACTCCCATAAATCCTGCTCCAATGGAGCTTACTAAGTTACCAGTCTCGAATCCTTGACCAGGCAAGAATTTCCAGATACGACGAGGCATACCCATAAGACCTAGGAAATGCTGGATGAAGAATGTTAGATGGAACCCGATAAAGAATAACCAGAAGGAAACTTTACCAAGGAACTCATTTAACTTTGTACCGAACATTATAGGCCAATAATAGTGTGTACCTGCAAGAAGTGCGAATACAACCCCGCCTACGATAACATAGTGGAAGTGGGCTACAACGAAATACGTATCATGGAATTGATAGTCAGCTGCAGCGGATGCAAGCATGATACCAGTTACTCCCCCTGCTACGAAGGAAGGAATAAAAGCAACTGCATACAACATCGGAGTTGTAAATTTCAAGCTTCCTCCCCACATTGTGAGAAGCCAGTTAAAGATTTTAATACCTGTTGGAACCGCAATAGCCATAGTCGCTACAGCAAAAATTGCGTTTGCAATCGGGCCAAGACCTACCGTGAACATATGGTGGGCCCATACCATGAATCCTAAGAAACCGATAAGCACGGTAGCGAATACCATGGATGAATATCCGAATAAGCGTTTTCTTGAGAAGTGTGGAATGATCTCAGAGAAAATACCGAATGCCGGCAGAATAAGGATGTAAACTTCGGGATGGCCAAAGATCCAGAAGAAATGTTCCCAAATGATTGTGTTACCGCCATTTGCTACATCGAAGAAATTAGATCCGAACATGCGGTCAAACATCAATAAGAATAGTCCGACAGTCAATGCTGGGAATGCAAATAAGATAAGTGCTGATGTAACAAACGCTGTCCATGTGAACAACGGCATACGCATATAGGTCATACCTGGAGCACGCATATTAATGATCGTAACAAGGAAGTTGATACCACCAATTAAAGTACCTGCACCTGAAATCTGTAACCCTAAAACGTAAAAGTCAATTCCGTGACCTTCTGATGCCATGGATAAGGATGCATAGGATGTCCATCCTGCATCCGGTGCTCCACCCATGAACCATGAAAGATTAAGGAAAACCCCTCCAAAGAAGAATAACCAGAATCCAAGTGAATTCACGAAAGGAAACGCAACATCACGAGCACCGATTTGTAAAGGAACAACGGCGTTCATAAATGCAAAAACCAAAGGCATGGCTGCCAAGAATATCATCGTTGTTCCGTGCATTGTCAATACTTCATTGTATAAGCCTGCGCTAATAAAGTCGCTATTAGGCACTGCAAGCTGTATACGGATAATAAGAGCTTCCAGACCTCCAAGCAGGAAAAAGAATCCTCCTGCCATAAGGTAAAGGATGGCGATCTTCTTATGGTCTACTGTTGTTAAATAGTCCCAAACAGTCGCTCCGAAGCCTTTTTTCTGTGCTAAGCTACTCACGATTTAACCTCCCTTTTAACTAATCCCCTATTAATCTTGAACTTTCAGACCCATCAGGTATTCTGCAAGAGCATCCATTTCTTCGTCTGATAACTCTCCATATGTACCTGTCATTTTGTTTCCTGGCTTATACTGTTCTGGGTCTTCGAGCCAGTTCTTCAGTTCTTCTTCATTGTGTTCCAGAATTCCGGCGATTCGGTTACGTTCTCCAAACGTTGCCAAGTTAGGAGCAAGACGAGCTGATTCCGGACGGCCATCTTCTGGTGATACAGCATGACAGCTTAAGCATTTTTGGTTGAAGATTTCTTGTCCTTGTTGAGCTAAATCAGAAGTCGGTTTAGGTTCTCCTGCATTTTGCATATCATCTACCCATGAATCAAATTCATCCTGTGGCAATGCTTTTACTTTAAAGTCCATTAAAGCGTGTGAAGGACCGCAAAGCTCAGCACATTTACCATAGAATACCCCACCGGCTTCTTCTGTTTTTTGTCCATCAAATTCAAGGAAGAACGTGTTGACACCATCTACGTTGGTATCGATCTTCCCTCCTGCAGAAGGAATCCAGAATGAGTGTTTAACATCTGAAGCTGTAACATTGAAGTAAACCTTCTTATCTGTTGGAACAACTAAATCTTGAGATGTGATAATTTTTTGATCTGGATATTCGAACTCCCACCAGTAAAGGTTAGCTCGAACGTTTACAACCAGAGCATCACGATTGCCTTCGGCGTCTTTTTTGTCCATTGCTTTGGTGTCAGCAAGCTGGAATGTTGCAGTGACAGTTGGCACTGCCAGGATAAGCAGAAGGATAATTGGAATAACTGTCCAGAGTATCTCTAATGTGTGGCTTCCTTCTACTTGCTTTGGAATTGTAGTGTCTCCTTTTTTTCTGCGGAAACGAATAATCGCAACTGTGTAGATGATTACTACTACAATAATAACCAATACCATTATTAACGTAGCCAGAATCATAAGATCGTATTGTGTCTGTGCTACTTCCCCCGCCGGCTGCAGTGTCGAGATGAACGGCTCACCGCAACCAGAAAGAATAAGTGCCATCATGGCTACAATGGAGAATAAGCGCCACTTAGTTAGCCTTGCTTTCATAGCTTAATCAAACCCCTCTTTCGTGTAATGTACTTCCTGAAATAAAACAAGGACTCAAAAAATATCTATTTGGATTTCTTATCAGAAAGAATTCCCACTAATCTTATATAACTGTAACGATTACCATCGCTACAAACAAGATAGTCAAATAATTAAGTGAATATACAAACATCAATTTAGACCACTTGATGTCATCCTTCATTTTATAGCCTGCAAGGCCAAGTGCCAGCCAGCCAATGTTGAAAGCTGTTGCAAGAATGAAGAAAAACATGCCTAGGTCCATTAGAAAGAAAGGAAGCGGCAGTAAGGCAGCCACCCATGCAACAATATGGTGCTTAGTAACAGCGAAACCTTTTACCACAGGCAGCATAGGAACACCTGCTGCTCTGTATTCTTCCACCCGTTTCATCGCCAGCGCATAGAAATGAGGCGGCTGCCAGATAAACATCATCAAGAATAGCATCCAGGCGATAATGTCAAGATTTGCATCAACAGCTGCCCATCCAATCAATGGAGGAACCGCACCTGAAATGCTTCCTACAACCGTGTTGCTTACATATTTTCTTTTTGACCACATTGTATATAATACAACGTAACTAAAAACTCCGATTATCCCTATAACACCTGCAGTCACGGTAGTCATAAACAGCATAATGATTCCGAATGCAATCATCAGAAGCCCCAGTAACGAAGCTTTTGTACCATTTATCTTGCCCGTAACAGTAGGGCGTTCCTTTGTACGTTCCATCAGGTGATCGATGTCTCGGTCATAAACATTATTGATCACACATGATCCCGCAATGATAAGGGAGGAACCTACTAAAGTAAGAAACATGATATCAAGAGAATTCAGAAAGTGTGTATTAGTAAAATAAAATGCTAACCACATTCCGGTAAAGGTAGTGATCAGATTAGAATTAACAATTCCGACTTTGATTAAAGCCAAGAAATCTTTCCACACAGTGGATGTGGGGATCTTAGCTTCTTCAACATTTGCCATTAATCGACTGTTTGACATTTTTACCCCTCCTCACATTAAAACCAAACAGAGGCAGATGATACCCCTTACTACTATAAAGTAAATGAACTACCATTTCTATATCGAATTGAAATTTTTAGCAAAGATAAGAAATAGTAAATACTCCATCAATATTATATTAAACCATATATTTTTTCCTTTTTGTGATAGAAAAAAATAATATTGTGAAGAAATTGTGAAGAACGGAAACAATAAGGCTTCATGTACTTTCAAGGGGTAATGGTTTTATCATATCATACTTTGAAGATAAGCGCTTACACAATTACAGCAGGTATATTTAGGAGATTTCTACTATGAAATAGTCTTCCCTGCTTTATCTTGAGTAATGCTCAATATTCTGTAACATTTTATATGTTGAGTTTTGGACTTAATTTCGTTATTATCGTAAAGGCAACAAACTATTTTTCTACTATATTTTTTAGTCCCATATTAATAAAGTCTTTATCTAAGAAGGTGAATAGATTGCATAAAGGATTAAAGTGGCTTGCCGTCATCACGACATTGGGCATGCTATTTGTACTATTAGGTGGAGCCTTAGTGACCAAAACGGAATCAGGAATGGGCTGCGGGCGTTCTTGGCCGTTATGCAACGGACAACTGATCCCTACAAACATAACAGTGGAGCTTGTAATCGAATTGGCTCACAGGGTAGTCTCCGGTGGAGTGGGGCTTTTGGTGCTTGCCTTGTCAGTGTGGTCTTGGAAAGCCATAGGATATAAACGTGAAACGAAATTTCTATCGGCCCTGTCATTCTTTTTCTTGCTGCTGCAAGGTTTGATAGGGGCAGCTGCAGTTATCTGGGGACAATCCGATTTTGTACTCGCATTGCATTTCGGGATTTCCTTGATATCTTTCGCTGCAATTTTACTATTGACTCTACTTATTTTTGAGGTTGACCAAAAATTTGAAGCAAGTTCGCTTGTTATCGACAAGCGGATGAGATTTCATATGATTGGGGTAACATTATACAGTTACATTGTCGTGTATACGGGGGCTCTCGTCAGACATACAAATTCAAGTCTGGTGTGTAAAGATTGGCCGCTTTGTGTGAATTCGAGTCCCTCTCTCCCTGCAAATATGTATGAATGGATTCAGATGGGACATCGATTTGCAGCAGGACTGATCTTTTTATGGATAGCTTACATCACGTATATCGCCATCAAGGAACACAAACATCAAAAAGTGATCTATTATGGCTGGATCATTGCATTCACGCTTGTCTCATTGCAGGTAATCTCCGGGGCTTTGGTCGTCTTCACACGTTTAAACTTAGGAATTGCCCTGCTTCATGCCCTGATCATCTCCTGTCTGTTCGGATTGTTATGTTACTTTATCCTTCTCGCTTCAAGAAGTAAATTGAAGAAGGACATATAAAAAAGGGTGCCGGTTTCAAACCGGCACCCTTTTTATTATTGTTATATGTTATGATTTTTGCATTTCGATTAATAAGTCTCCAGGGCTGATTGCATCTCCGCTCGTCACGTAAATGTCTTTTACCGTTCCGGAGAATGGCGCTTGAACGGTGGTTTCCATTTTCATGGCTTCTGTGATCATCAAGTGATCTCCTTTTTCCACCTTCTCCCCTTTCTCGACTATCACTTTAATGACTGTACCAGGCATAGAGGCGCCGATATGTGTTTCATCTTTTGAATCTACTTTTCTTTTCGAAGCCACCGTGGATTTAATATTTTCATCTTTAATCACAATCTCACGAGGCTGGCCGTTTAACTCAAAATAAACGATCCTTGTACCGTCTGCCTGCGCTTGGCCGATCGATACCAATTTAACGATCAGTGTTTTTCCAGTTTCAATCTCAACCTCGATCTCTTCTCCAAGCCTCATCCCGAACAGGAATGTCGGCGTGTCCAATACGGAAATATCGCCAAACTGTTCAAGTGTTTGAGCATATTCAGAAAATACCTTCGGATATAAAGCATATCCAAGAGCATCAAAGCTCGTCACCGGACGGTTAAGCTGTTCGTACAGCTTTTCTTTCAGTTTTGTAAAGTCCACATCATCCAATAGTTCCCCAGGTCGAACTGTTAAAGGATTTCTTCCTTTCAGAATGACTTTTTGCAGCTCTTCCGGGAATCCGCCATGCGGTTGTCCCAGGTACCCTTCAAATAATTCCACGACCGAATCAGGGAAGTCTATCTTTTCACCTTTTTCAATGACATCTTGTTCTGACAGATCATTCTGGACCATAAACAGTGCCATATCCCCTACGACCTTAGAGGAAGGAGTAACCTTGACAATATCACCAAATAGATGGTTGACCCTTGCATACATTTCTTTTACTTCTTCCCATCTATCACCCAGACCGACAGCTTTTGCCTGCTGCTGAAGGTTACTGTATTGGCCTCCAGGCATTTCATGTTTGTATACTTCAGGGTGAGGCGACATCATTCCGCTTTCGAAATCAGTGTAGTATTTACGCACATCTTCCCAATAGTGGGACAGTGATTCAAGAGAATCAATATTTACTTCAGGCTCTCTTTCAGTCCCCTTCAACGCATAATACAATGTATTTGCACTTGGCTGCGAAGTCAGACCTGACATCGTGCTGAGGGCAGTATCCACAATATCGACTCCTGCATCTATCGCCCTTGCATATGTGTAGATCCCATTTCCGCTAGTATCATGTGTATGAAGATGAATAGGAAGATTGACGGAATCTTTAAGTTCAGAGATTAGCCTGTAGGCAGACTGCGGCTTCAAGAGTCCGGCCATATCTTTTATGGCAAGTATATGTGCACCGCTTGCTTCAAGCTCTTTTGCGAGATTCTTGTAATAATCAATATCGTATTTGGTACGCGTCGGATCCTCGATATCACCTGTATAACAAATGGCTGCTTCTGCGACCTTTCCGCTTTGTCTAACGGCATCTATCGCGACTTCCATCCCTTTGACCCAGTTCAGGCTGTCGAAAATCCTGAATACATCTATTCCTGCAAATGCAGATTTCTCAACAAATTCCTTGATGACATTATCAGGGTAATTCTTGTATCCTACCGCATTCGAAGCCCTTAACAGCATTTGGAACAACACATTTGGGATTCTCTCCCTTAATGTCAATAAACGGTTCCAAGGGTCTTCCTTCAAGAAGCGGTAGGCCACATCAAATGTAGCACCACCCCACATCTCAAGGGAAAACATATCCGGCAGGAGCTTCGATGTCGGTTCTGCAATCTGCTTAAGATCATTCGTTCTGACACGTGTCGCGAGCAGGGACTGGTGAGCATCGCGGAATGTCGTATCTGTCAACAAAACAGATTTTTGATCGTTTACCCAGTTTACTAAACCTTCAGCACCGTGTTGATCAAGGATTTGTTTAGTCCCAGGTTTTACTGGATTGGACAAATCGATCACAGGTGTCCTGGGTTTGGAAAATACCGGCTTTTTCTTCTTTTCGACACCCGGGAAACCATTTACCGTCACATTGCCGATGTACGAAAGCATTTTAGTACCTCGGTCTTTTCGTTTAGGAAAAATGAATAACTCAGGTGTAGTATCGATGAATGAAGTATCATACTCCCCTGTAATAAACTTTTCATGTTTTACGACATTTTCCAAGAAAGGAATATTGGTCTTGATTCCACGAATTCTAAATTCTTGAAGATTTCTGACCATTTTGGATGCAGCTTGTTCGAAAGTCAGCGCCCACGTCGAGAGTTTTACAAGCAAGGAGTCATAATACGGTGTAACAACCGCTCCCTGATATCCATTTCCGGCGTCAAGACGTACACCGAATCCTCCCCCGGAACGGTAGGCCATGATCTTCCCTGTATCAGGCATGAAGTTATTTAGCGGGTCCTCAGTCGTTACCCTCGACTGAATGGCGAACCCGTTCAGCTTCACATCTTCCTGCAAAGGGATCCCCACTTTACTGCTGTGCAGGCCGTGCCCTTCAGCTATCAACAGCTGTGATTGAACGATATCCACACCTGTCACCATTTCAGTGATGGTATGCTCAACCTGCACACGCGGGTTGACTTCTATGAAAAAGAATTCATTGTTTGCCACTAAAAACTCCACGGTTCCCGCATTCACATATTTTACGTTGTCCATCAGGCGTACCGCCGCCTCACAAATATCCTCTCTCAATTTATCCGGAAGGGATACTGATGGAGCGATTTCGACTACCTTCTGGTGACGTCTCTGGATGGAGCAATCACGTTCGTAAAGATGCACAATATTACCCTCGGCATCCCCAAGGATCTGTACCTCTATATGTTTTGGGTTTTCCACAAATTTTTCTACATAGATTTCGTCGTTGCCAAACGCCGCTTTAGCTTCTGACTTTGCGCGCTCATACGCTTCCTTAAGACTTTCAAGGTTTCTGACGATCCGCATTCCTCGTCCGCCTCCGCCAAGGGAAGCTTTGATGATGATCGGAAAACCGGCTTCCTTCCCGAAGCTGATTACTTCTTCAAGGGTCGTCACTGGTCCGTCACTGCCTGGAATGACAGGGATATTCGCAAGCTGGGCTTGTTTACGTGCTTTAACCTTATCCCCAAACATATCCAAATGAGTTGAATGAGGACCAACGAAGGTGATTCCCTCTTCTTCGCATCTTCTTGCGAAATGGATATTTTCAGACAAGAATCCATATCCAGGGTGAATGGCATCCACATCGGATTTCTTGGCTATTTTAATGATTCCTTCAATATCAAGATAAGCATCTATAGGTTTCTTGTTCTCACCGACTAAATATGCTTCATCCGCTTTATATCGATGATAAGAACCGGAATCTTCTTTACTGTAGACAGCAACAGTTCTGATATTCAGTTCCGTACATGCACGGAATACGCGGATGGCAATCTCTCCGCGGTTTGCGACTAATACTTTTTGAATTTTCTTCAATACGATCTCTCCTTTAAGTTAGTTCATGATTGAAAATCTTTCATTACTAGTCTATTAAAAAAGGGCTGACCCGAAAGATGGATACTAGCGTATCTTAGGGGGCAGACCCTAGACATAGAGTGTTTTATCCTCTATTAGAGACCTACATTTTTACACCATATATTCTCCTGTTATTAGACATATTCTCCAAAGGTTCGCTATTTTCCTTCTTTGTTTTATATTTTTCTTCATATTTTACAAACATCGAGACATTTACAAGGACTCCCAACGATAAAGAAAGGACCAATAATGACGAACCGCCGTAACTGATGAAAGGCAGCGGAACCCCGGTAATAGGTATCAGCCCTGACACACCGCCGAGATTGATGAATGCCTGTATACCAATCATACTTGAAATTCCAATGGCAAGCATCGTCCCGAATGGGTCCTGGCATTTCACACCAATATAGATCCCTCTCAACACAATATAGGATAATCCGAGAATGACAAAGCTGACCCCGAAAACACCCAATTCCTCAGCAATGATCGCCATGATGAAGTCCGTCTGAGGTTCAGGGATATATCCGAGCTTCTGAATACTCTGGCCGAGACCAAGGCCCTGGACTCCACCCGAACCGATGGCAAGATAGGAGTTTACAAGTTGATATCCCTCACCCTGGGCATCCTTGAACGGAGACAGATAGGCTTCTATCCTGCTCAGCCTTTCCTCCGTAAAGATGAAACCCCTTGCCAAATAAATAAACGGCGAGATGATCACAAGTAACCCCGTTCCAATTCCGGCAAGTTTGAAGAAGGTACGGAAGTTAATTCCGGAGCACATGATGACGATGGCCCCGATCGCGAAAATGATTGCTGCTGTACCAAAATCCGGTTCGAGAAAAACAATAAAACATATAAATCCGAGAAAAATCAACGGAGGAGCAAGTCCGCGATTTAAATCATTGATGTATGCCTGTTTCTTTGAATATACTGAACCGAGATAAATGACCACGGCAAGCTTGGCAAATTCAGATGGCTGAATCCTCATGAACCCGAGATCAACCCAGCTTTTGGCATTATTAACTTCACTGCCTATAATATGTACAGAGATAAGCATTGCGATTATCAAGAACATAAGTCCTTTAATGATTTTACCTATTTGAAAGGCTTTGTAAGGAAACCATGCGGCTATTGTAAACGCAATAAATCCAATGACGACGTTAATCAGCTGTTTCTTATAAAAAAAGTCGCTTTCCAGATCAAATCGTTCAACAGCCATTACCATGCTTGCACTGTAGACCATGACCAATCCAAAAAAACACAGGAATATGTATACAGCTATTAGAGAATAGTCATAGGACTTCAATATCTTTTTAATCATGACAATTCAACCCTTTTTCTTATTTCATTTTCTTACTGGCAAATTATGTACCTCTACAAAAAAACTCAAACAACAGAGTGCAGTATTGTTTGAGTTGTCATGACTATTTTACTTTTTTGTGGACGCTTCATGAAGGGCAGAAAGTTCTCTTTCTAATGAATCAAGCAATTCCTTTCCATCTCCATCGTCCACCAGCCCTAATCGGACAGCAAATTCTATTTCACGGGATAATCCGAACATTTGGGTATCCAATACTTCCTCATAAAGAGGACATTGGGGCATCGTTAAATTATCCATTTGTACTTTAATTAGCTGTAATATCTTTTCAGCATCGGCCTTTAATAACTCATAGGCTTTCTCTCGATGATTAACTGTCATTTCTGACGCCACAGTGATCCCCCCATTCCGAACAAATAGCATTCCTGTCTTAAAATTTTATCGTTAAATTGCACAAATTGCAAGAACAATTAGCGTATTTATAAGGATTGAATTTGTGAAATGGGGATTGGCCAATCAATACCGGATACTTGATTACGTCTTAGAAAATACTCCATGAATACTTAGCGCTTAGGCCTTCAAGAAGTTTCACCCCCGCGATGCTGTTTCCCACTTCATCCAATGCAGGTCCGAATATCCCGATCCCGCACCGGCCGGGAACACTTCCCATGATCCCGCCTGACACCCCGCTCTTTGCAGGAATTCCCACTTTTATGGCAAATTCTCCGGAACTATTATACATGCCGCATGTCACCATAAAGGTCTTGCATATCCTTGCAACATCCCTGGTGATTAGCTGCTTTCCACTTTCTGGATCGAGACCGTCATTAGCAAAGACAGCACCTATCTTGGCTAAGTCCACACAATTCATCTCCACTGCACATTGCTTGGTATACAGGACTAATAGATCCTCTACATTTCCCGTTATGACTCCATGCTGTTTCATAAAATAGCATAACGAACGATTTAAGTTGGCCGTCTGTAATTCTGAATAGGCCACATCTTCATTATTTGTAACCTGCTGTCCAGTCAAATGGGAAATGAACTCTATCAGCCGTTCCCATTTTTCTACGACTGTGTCTCCATTAATCATATTCGTGACTGCCAAAGCACCTGCATTGATCATTGGATTAAGCGGTTTGGAAGGTTTATTTGTCTCAAGTTTGGCAATTGAATTAAAAGGGTCCCCTGTCGGCTCCATCCCAACTTTTGAAAACACTTCTTCTTCTCCGTTATCCATCAACACCAGGGCAAGTGTAATCACCTTCGAAATACTTTGAAGCGTAAATTTTTTCAAATGATCTCCTGCGTAATAAGACTCATTGTTGATTGAATAAATACATATTGCCAAGTCGTCCGGGTTTTGATCACTTAATGCAGGTATATAATCTGCAACCTTGCCATATGATGCAAATGATCTGGATATTTCAACTAATTCACCCAATAGGTTCTGATCTGACATTTTATCCTTCACCCTCCTCTATTCTCATTGATAAGTTTCCCTAATCTCATTAAATGAAAACAGTGAAAATGCTTACTTGAAATCATGTGACAAACTCTTCTGTAACCGATATACTAGAACTATTGAAAGGGAGGAATCTGTTGTGGAAAGCATCGTACCGATCAAAGGTAAAGTAAAGTTTGTCATCACGTTGGATTCCGGAGTATGGATATTTGATGACAGAAAGATTGATTTAAGCACATTTTTTGAAGAAGGAAGTATCATGAAGGACGAACTTGAAGAATATACAAAAGCCGTTTCCAAGCATTGGTCCCGTGAAATCCAGGAGGGTGCCACCTATCCTCCGACTTTAAAAACAGAAAAGAAGTTTGAAAAGGAAAGAGTCCTTAACGGGACTTTTGCCATGCCCCTCACTCCATTTCTGAAAAATGCGGAACCACTTGAAGATGCTTCGAAGATCATTATTGAAACAGCTGCTGAAGAGTACAGCTTCGATCTTGAAGAAGCAGATAACCTGCTATTGGGATTTTCGAAAAATGGGAAACCTCATAAGGAAGATGGTCCGATCCATATTCTCTTTAAGGACGGCTCAAACAAAGAAAACCCTATTACAGATGTTAAAGCTTTCCGTCTGGAATAATTAATATCCTTATTCATGCCATACATAAATGAAAAAACCGGTACAGGAACCCCTGCATCGGTTTTTTCATATGGTATAAATGTATTTATTTTCCAATCATTTATGATCAGGTCATTACAATAAATCGGCTGCAAGCTGGGCGAGACCAGAACGCTCACCCTTCATCAGTTTGACATGGCCGGCAATCGATTGATCTTTGAATTTTTCGACCACATACGTCAATCCATTATTATATTCATCAAGATAAGGGTGGTCGATTTGTGCGGGGTCCCCCATCAAGACGATTTTACTTCTTTCCCCCACCCGGGTTAAGATCGTTTTCACTTCATGCTTCGTAAGGTTCTGTGCCTCGTCAATGATAATGAACTGATCAGGTATACTTCTTCCCCTGATATAGGTAAGGGCTTCTACTTCAATGGATGCCATCCCTGCTAGAATATCGTCCAGTTCACCCGGTTTTTTTACATTAAACAGATATTCGAGGTTATCATAAATCGGCTGCATCCACGGTCTGAGCTTTTCTTGTTTCTCACCCGGCAGATAGCCAATATCTTTGCCTACCGGTACAATCGGACGAGCCACCAGGAGCTTGTTGAATTTGTGAAAATCCTCTGTCTGCAGAAGCCCAGCAGCGAGTGCCAGCAGCGTTTTGCCTGTCCCTGCTTTCCCGATCATCGTCACGAGTGAAATATCATCTCGAAGCAGAAGCTCAGTTGCCATTGTCTGCTGAACATTCCTTGCCTTTATCCCCCACATGTGGTCTTGATCATAAACTAACTTTTTCACTCTCGTCCCTGAACCATCCACCATCCCAAGGGCGGAAGCAGAGCTCCCCAATGCATCTTTCAAGATGATGAATTCATGTGAATAAAACCGTTGCTGTGTTATATCGGTAAGTGTCAATTCCCCTTTTTCATAAAATTTGTTCACTAACTCTTTATCAACGTACAACTCATTAAACCCTGTATATATGTCATTGACCTCTACTACCCGGTCACTCAAAAAGTCCTCAGCCTGTAATCCGAGAGCGTCGGCTTTCACCCTCACCAGAGTGTCCTTGCTTACCAAAATGACCGATTTCCCGTCCTCTTTGGCCTCTTCCTCCAAAGAAAGATTTTTTGCGACAGCTAAAATCCTATTATCATTTGTTTTCTCTACAAATATTTCTTGAAGTTCCTGAAAGGAACGGTGATTTAACTCAATCCTCAGAGAGCCTCCCGTATACAAAGGGATCTTTTCGTGGAGCTTTCCTTCTTGCCTTAAATTATCGATCAGTTTTGATACATGTCTAGCGTTTCGCCCGATTTCATCCATGTAACGCTTTTTGGAATCCACTTCTTCTAATACAACTGCTGGTATAACCACCTCATTGTCCTGAAACGAAAAGATGGCTTGTGGATCTTGTAATAAGACATTGGTATCTAATACATAAATTTTATTCAAATCGATGCCTCCTGCTCCTCATTTCTTATTACTATTGTATGTAGCCAAAGTTCATCCGGTTATTCCCAGCTACTCAAATAGGACGGCCCGTTTCTTAAAATATATGAATAAACGTATAAAGATAGAAGAAAATTACACAATAAGAAAAGATATTGAAATTAATTCGGGAGGTACTTACATGAATAAATCCATCTCTCTGCTCGTGATGGCCCTCATCCTCACTGCATGTGCCAATAACAATGAGGTAGGATACGAAAAGAATCCGAAATCTGACAACAATAAACCCATCACGGTCCAAGACAGTAATATCCAGCATGTTGAAAGAAAATCCGGTCAGCAGATTTCAAGACACCTCGTTAACTTGACTACAAGTGTACCGGACGTAAAAGACGCTACAGCAGTGGTAATAGGTAAATATGCGTTTGTAGGGATCGATATTGATTCCGATGTTGAACGCTCTCAAGTCGGTTCGATTAAATACTCCGTAGCAGAAGCTTTAAAAGATGATCCATACGGTGCACAGGCAGTGGTTATCGCCGACCCTGATGTCAATGCCCGTCTGAAAGAAATCAGTAAAGATATTCAGCGGGGAGAGCCTGTACAGGGGATCATGAACGAACTTTCAGATATTTCCGGAAGGCTCATGCCTGAGATCCCTCGCTCTCTTAAGCAGACCGACCCTGAGAAAGCACCGAAGGAACCGAAGAAAAAAATGAATCAAACAAAAGAAAATCAACTTAAGAAAGAACAAGAAGACCAAAGCAAACATCACATTGAGTGATTCGGCCATATAAAAAGCCATGAAAAAGCTGAAATCAGGCTTTTTTCATGGCTTCTATTACTTGCCGGTCTAAACGATCCGCTGCCGCTTTATCATATGTCTTTTCATATGAAGGTTCTGTTGCGATCTTAGAGCCGTAAAACATCACATCCCTCACCTCATTGATGACTAATTTGATCAGAGTAAGCTTAAGCGGTACCCCTTCAAGGTGTTTCTGCATGATGTCCGCCTTGCCGCTGATGGAATAGGTAGATTCATTCGCAATCAAATTTATGACTGCAAGCGGATTGTGCTTAATATTTTCAACGATTTTAGATTTTTGATTCACAGTGAAAAGCACCGTCTCCTCATCTTTGGCAAAGATCCACGAAACGGCATTGACATTTGGCCCCCCAGTTTCATGATCCACAGTGGACAGTGTAACGAAGCGTTCTGATTGAAGTTCTTCGAATAGTACCGGAATTAAGCCAGGTTCAACTTGATTAGCCATACAACCCCTCCTCCATGTTCTTCACTGCAATCTTACAATAATGTATAGGCATTTTTCTTCTTAAGCCTATACATATGACAATTCGTGAAGACATTTTAATTGTCCTTCTTTTTTATACGTTATCATTATACATCAATCCATGACTTAATAAAAAAATCGAAGCGAAAGTAAATTAAGGCGTTCGCCCATACTACATGATATACTGAAAAGAGTTATCTTATGAGAGAAAAGCAATGGGGTGTTATAATGCGTGTTAAATGTGCTTTATGTGAAGTAATAGAAAATATTGATGATTATTCTCTTCAAGCCAAAAGACTGAGAAACAGGCCGATCCACACCTACATGTGTGACCAATGTCACAAACGGATCACCAAAAAAACCGAAGAACGTGCCGCCACCGGCAACTTCAAACTATACCGTTCACCAAAAGTAGAAGATGACTTCTAAGGATTACACCAGAGGGATCGGAATCGGGATAGTTTCTGGAATCGTTCTTGGGATATTCCTTAAGTTCCTGGAGTCACTCACGGGTATTAAAGTTTATGTGCTTTTGCTGAATGTTGATTTCATCCCATATATAGGAGAAATCGATTGGTCAGAATGGGTTGAATACCTGTTCCATTTACTCATTTCATGTTTTATCGGGATAGTTTTTGTAATGTTGATTCAACTCTTCAACCTTTCAGGCAAGGCCGTATGGGGGTTGGCATTTGCCCTGACCGTGCCTGCGTTCCTTTTATACTTTCCGCTTTCATACCTTGCCATCAAAGAAGTACCTCCCCCACATGACCCTGCAGGGATACTTCTGTGGTTTAGCGGACATGTGGTATACGGGGTGTCCCTTCCTATTATCAATGATTTAATAAATAGGCTGACTTCCTGTAAAAGATTATGTTAAAAAAATAATATTGATTTGAGGGTGTTTCTAGCTGTTGGTTGGAGTGCAAGACGAAGACTCCTGCGGGAAAAGCGAGACTGGTGAGACCCCGCAGGAGCATAGCGACGAGGAGGCTCACCGACCGCCCGCGGAAAGCGAAGTCTTGCACGGAAACCCACAGCGGAGATTATAGAACCAAAAACAAAAAGCTGCAGTCTTTAAAGACCGCAGCTTTTTATTATACATTTCCTTTTTTCTTTTCATTATTCAGACGGACCTTATAGATGATCAATATAAGAGCCGCTACTACAAGACCCTCGGCAACCGGTAAAAATATCCCTAAAAATGTAAGAACCGTACATCCGACAATTAGGAATAGATAAATCACAATGGATTTACCCAATGGAAGCTTTTTGGCAAAACCAAGTTTATAAACTAAAATTGAGAGTCCTACAATGGTTAAGTAAAGAAGCCACATTCCCACTTCCGCATTTTGATCGACACGGTATAGGGATGCGAAAAAGGATAAACGCTCTGTTACATCCATCTCCTGCTCCCCCTTCTCTTAGTTTATTGTGATACCTTGCTCTTTTTTTCCGCTCTTTCACGTTCATTCTTGTCCAGAATTTTTTTGCGGAGACGAATTGATTCAGGTGTTACTTCACAATACTCGTCATCGTTCAGATATTCAAGGGATTCTTCCAGCGTCATGATTCTTGCCTTCTTAATCGTAACGGTCTGATCCTTGTTTGCAGAACGGACATTCGTCGCTTGTTTAACCTTCGTGATATTAACGGTAATATCATTTTCTCTTGTGTGCTCTCCAACGATCATACCGCCATATATTTCTGTACCTGCTTCAACGAAGATAATTCCGCGATCTTCTACTTGCATGATCCCGTATTGTGATGCCTTACCTGTTTCCATTGAAACCAATACACCTTGACGACGTCCACCGACACGGCCTTTTTGCAGCGGCTGGTAGCTGTCGAACGTGTGGTTGATGATACCATATCCACGTGTAAGGGTCATAAACTCTGTAGAATAACCGATTAAACCACGAGCAGGAACCATAAACATTAAACGTACTTGACCATTACCGTTGTTAACCATATCAAGCATTTCACCTTTACGCTGTCCAAGGGATTCAATAACTCCGCCCATATATTCTTCCGGTATATCAATTTGAACACGCTCTACAGGCTCGCTCTTCACACCGTCAACTTCTTTGATGATGACTTGTGGTTTAGATACTTGCAATTCGTACCCTTCACGACGCATGTTTTCAATCAAGATGGAGAGGTGAAGCTCACCACGTCCGGAAACCGTCCATGCATCAGGTGAATCTGTTGGTTCAACACGTAAACTTACATCTGTTTGGAGCTGAGCCAGCAATCTCTCTTCAATCTTTCTTGAAGTAACATATTTACCTTCTCTGCCGGCAAACGGACTGTTGTTCACAAGGAATGTCATCTGCAGTGTAGGCTCGTCTATACGCAGAACTGGCAGTTGGTCCTGATGTTCAACCGGACAAACCGTTTCACCGACGTTAATGTCTTCCATTCCGGATACTGCAATCAAATCTCCCGCTTTTGCTTCCTGAATTTCTTCACGTTTTAATCCGAAGAAACCGAAGATTTTCGTTACACGGAACTGTTTTACAGAACCATCAAGCTTCATCAGTGCAACTTGCTGACCAACCTTCATCGTCCCTCTGAACACCCGTCCGATTCCGATACGGCCGACATAATCATTGTAGTCAAGCAGTGCTACCTGGAATTGAAGCGGTTCTTCAGAATTATCGACTGGAGCAGGGATGTGCTCGATGATTGAATCATATAAACACTGCATGTTTTCATCTTGTTTTTCCGGATCTGGGTCTGTACTTGCTGTACCATTGATAGCAGAAGCATACACAACCGGGAATTCAAGCTGTTCATCATTGGCATCCAGTTCAATGAATAATTCTAATACTTCATCAATAACTTCTTCTGGACGGGCAGATGGCTTGTCAATTTTATTTACAACAACAATAGGTGTAAGATTTTGTTCAAGTGCTTTTTTTAGTACGAAACGAGTCTGAGGCATACAACCTTCATATGCGTCCACCACTAGTAAAACACCATCTACCATCTTCATGATACGTTCCACTTCGCCGCCGAAGTCTGCGTGCCCTGGTGTATCAAGAATGTTAATGCGTGAATCTTTATATTGAATCGCCGTATTTTTCGCTAAGATCGTAATACCGCGTTCCCTTTCCAAGTCATTTGAATCCATCGCACGTTCTGAAACCTGCTCATTTTCGCGGAAGATTCCAGATTGCTTTAAAAGCTCATCCACTAAAGTTGTTTTACCGTGGTCAACGTGAGCGATGATAGCAATATTTCTAAGATCATTTCTTAAGTTCATATTTCCACTCCTGAATATATTGGATTTCTTTCCTAGAAGGCTAAAGATAAGGATATTTCTGTTCAACTAGACCATTATAGCACAGCACACCCGAAAACCCCTAATAAATATTGTGCAATAGGAATGACGGATAGTAAAACTTTCCTATATGTGCTTCACACTCAAGACTTGTCAGGAAAGGGGCTTCTATACAAGAGACGCGGGCAAACGAATTTTCCATTGCACATTTTCCTTCATCTAGGTAGAATTTAAGTAAGCAGTTTCATTGGTGCTCGTGTTTATTTTTTCACATACCAAACAATGAATACATATTGCCGGAGGTGTTTACATGGGTAATATCAAATGGATCTTTGTACTGTTTTCCTTTTTGGCTGCCGTATCTCTGATGGGTATCGCCATTTCAATAAGTTTAGCAAGCCCATTGCTTGCAGCAGGAAGCACGGTTGTTCTCATCATTATCATGGGGTTCGGCTTTACAACGAAAAAGAGATACCGTGAAGAAGGAAAATTATAAAGATAAAGTAAAAAAGCTGAATGATGAGCTCATTCAGCTTTTTACGTTGGTCAAGATAATATCAGCTTTTAAGATATTCCGTCATAATGGTTTCATGCAGACCAGGCTTCCCTACAAATAAAGAACTCTTGTTTAACGGGTTAAGCTCTTTACCTTCCAAGTCAGTCACCACCCCGCCTACTTCTTCAATCAAGATCTTGCCTGCGGCGAAATCCCAAGGGGCTAACCTCATACTGATATAAGCATCCAATCTGCCAGCGGCAATATAAGCCATTTCAATCGCAGCCGATCCATATGAACGGGTCCCTCTTACCTTTTGAACCAACGGCGCTAATACTGTTGGATCAATGCGCTTATTCGTTGTCATCCACTGAGCATTTAGTGCAATGACGGAATCTTCTACCGGAACCTCGTTAAGCGCGGGAAGCTTCACGTCGTTCATGTAGGCCCCGCTGCCTCGCTCTGCATGATAGAGTTCATCATGAACCACATCATAAATATATCCCAGTACACCTGTCTGATTCTCATAAATGCCTATGGAGATGGCAAAGTTTCTTTGCTGGTGAACAAAATTCATCGTCCCGTCTATCGGGTCGATAATCCATGTAACTCCCGATAATTCCTTCAGTTCATCTCCAAATCCTTCTTCACCCAGTATTTTATGATCTTTATATGTATTCCGAATTTTTTCAATAAAATAGCGCTCTGTCGATTCATCCATGTCCGTCACCAAATCATTGCGATTGGATTTAGTTTTAATATTCAATTCAGCTTTAAAGGATTCGCGGATCGTCTTCCCTGCTTCCATGATCCATTCTCTAACATTCTGGTCTATTTCCTTCCAATTTGTCACACTATTGACCTCCAATACTAAGTGAAAACATTCTGAAGTGATCATTTTCAATCCTTATTTTTACCCTATTACTGCTTTTTGATGAATGATCTCTGATGTTCCTTTAGCTCCTTAGCTTAATGGAAAAAAAGGCAGGATTCAAGTTTTTCAATCTTTATTTATGAACTGACAAAAAAGCGAACTCTTCTTATGTAAATAGGAGTTCGCCTTCAAACGTTCAATACTGATCCTTCCATCATTTACTTTATACCCTCTCTAAGGATTAAAGCTTTATAAAGCTTTCATTTTTATTAACTCTTCTCGAATATTCATTAGCTTTTCTTTTGACTTTGTCTGGTTTTCTTTGTTTTTTGTTTGGATAGCTTCGAACAATACAGCTAGTTCATAATCCATTTCGAGTCTTAATACATTTAAACGCTGCTGCTGGACATCACGTTTTTTTGACGTGTTCATTACTTGTTTCAAGGTCATGCACCCCTTCCGTGTTTTTCGATTTATCTGATTGTTCTGATAATATTTAATACATATTATGAAATTTCATCTCATCTTGTAACTAAAATGTGCAGACACCCAATGAAAAGCTCATTACTACATTTAATCCATTTCCTTGTGTTAAAATATGACCATTAGATAAGGAGGCTGCAAAATGAAGTTCAATGGATTTAGTGACAAAGACTTTGATGTGTTTACAATTAATGGATTAGAAAATAGAATGGAAGCCATTCAACAGCATATACGCCCTAAACTTGAGTATTTAGGTGAATACTTCTCACCAGCTCTCAGCACGTTGACCGGAGATGAAATGTTTTATCATGTAGCCAAGCACGCACGCCGATCTGTAAACCCGCCAGATGATACCTGGGTGGCCTTCGCCAATAATAAACGCGGCTATAAGAAACACCCTCACTTTCAAATAGGCTTATGGAAAACCCATCTATTCATCTGGTTCGCGATGATTTATGAAGCTCCACACAAAGCAGAATTCGGTAAAAAAGTTGAAGAAAATGCTGATAAGATAAGAGAGATTATTCCTCCTGAGTTTGTATGGTCAGGCGATCATACAAAGCCGGAAGCTGAATCATTTTCTTCTATGTCCCGGGACGAATTCCTGGCATTAAGTGAAAGAGTACAAAAAGTAAAGAAAGCTGAGCTTCTGTGCGGTCTTCACTTGGATCGGAAAACAGTGACTGAACTAAGCGGTGATGAGCTGATCAATAAAGTTGATAGTGCCTTTGAAACACTTTTACCCCTTTATAAAATGAACTAAACCATCTTAGTATGTTTTAAAAAAACGACAGCCATCTGGCTGTCGTTTTTTACTACATGGTGATCAAGACTGTTTCATCACCGGCTTCTTTCATTTTTTTCACTACATGATAAAAAGAGTATCCGCTCGATTCTTCAAATTCATTGCAGATTTTTTTCTCCTCCGATTTACTCGGGACAATCTCTTTGAATTTACGGTAACGAGCCATCATATCCTCTTTTTTAATTCCTTTTTCATACGCTTTTTCAACTGCTTCGAAGAAAGAAATGACATCAATCACTTCCTCAGTCGTCCAATCTATAGATAATGGATATTGATATTCCATTGAAGCAACACTCCTTGATTAATTCCATTTTCTGCGAATACTCTCTGCCTCGCTGACCATCCTCTTTATCAGGCAATCAACGGTTGGGATATCCGTGATCAAACCCATGACCTGGCCTGCCCATCCAAACCCCTCTTCACTTGAACCTTTATATATATAACGCTTATTAGCTTCCCCGCTGATCAGCATTTTTAATCCTTCATATCCTGATCCCGTTTGTTCTTCCTGAAGGATCTTTTCGGTCCAGTTATTAGAAATGGCCCTTGCCGGGGCACCGAGAGAACGTTTAATCACTACTGTATCATTCTCATTCCCCTCTAACAAGGCTCGTTTATATTCTTCTGATGCGTGTACACATTCCTTGGTAGCAATAAACCTGGTACCCATCTCAATCCCCTCAGCACCGAAGCTTAAAGCTGCCATCAGCCCTCTTCCATCACCTATGCCCCCTGAAGCAATGACTGGTATCGATACAGCATCGACTACACCTGGAATCAAAACGAACGTTCCAATATCATCTTTACCTAAATGACCTCCACCCTCATGACCGACCGCCATGACAACGTCCGCGCCAAGTTCCTCAGCTTTGATTGCCTGCCTTTTAGAAGCCACGAGCACCATTTTAATAATCCTTGTCCCTTCCAACTGCTTAAATAACGGTGCCGGGTTCCCTCCAGTAATCGAGACAATGGGAACATCCTCTTCAATTGCTGCCTCAACAAACTTTTCGAAGGGACGGCCATGCTGTCCAATGGCAAAGTTCACCCCAAAAGGCTTATCCGTCAACTTCTTCACTTTCCTGATTTCTTCCCGAAGCTCTTCAGGATGATCAAGGGACATTGCAGTGATTTGCCCCAGCCCCCCGGCATTTGATACTGCAGCTGCAAGTTCTGCATATGCCAGGTGAGCCAGCCCTCCCTGAATGATGGGATATTGAATGTTTAATAATTCGGTTACTCTAGTCGTCCAGTTCACTTTCACCCCTCCTACTATACACGTATTCTTTATTAGATAAATAATTTCCTTCAAGATGATTAAAATGAATAGAGTATGGGCAAATACCACTATGCAAAGAAAAACCTAAATGCTATAATTCTTTTGTTTGAAAAGACTATTATTGATAATGGTATTCTGTTTTTCCGAAATCAGATAATATTGTAAATATACCCAAACATATCAAAGAGGTGTTGAATGAATTGTCTCAAAATGAAACGCCGTTGTTTACCGGCTTAATTGAACATAGTAAAAAGAATCCAGTACAGTTTCATATTCCCGGTCATAAGAAAGGGGCTGGCATGGATCCCGAATTCAAAGAATTCATCGGAGAAAATGCCCTCAGTATCGATTTGATCAACATCGGCCCTTTGGATGACCTGCATCAGCCCAAAGGTATGATCAAAAAAGCACAGGACCTTGCAGCTGAAGCGTTTGGTGCCGACCATACTTTCTTCTCCGTCCAAGGTACAAGCGGAGCCATCATGACCATGGTGATGAGCGTATGTGGACCTGGCGATAAAATCATCGTTCCAAGAAACGTCCATAAGTCCGTTATGACCGCGATTGTTTTCTCAGGAGCAACCCCGATTTTCATCCATCCGGATATTGACGAAGATCTGGGAATTTCCCATGGGATCACTACAGACGCAGTTGCTAAAGCATTGGAACAGCATCCCGATGCCAAAGGTGTACTTGTCATCAATCCAACTTATTTTGGAATTTCAGCAGACTTGAAGAAAATCGTTGAAATCGCTCATTCATTTGACGTGCCCGTCCTGGTGGATGAAGCGCATGGTGTCCATATTCATTTTCACGATGATTTACCCCTTTCAGCCATGCAGGCAGGTGCAGACCTGGCAGCGACGAGTGTACACAAACTGGGAGGATCGATGACTCAGAGCTCTGTCCTGAATATGAAAGAAGGGCTGGTTTCCGCTAAAAGGGTGCAAACCATCTTAAGTATGCTGACGACAACTTCTACCTCTTACCTGCTCTTGGCATCATTGGATGTAGCAAGGAAACGCCTGGCAACGGAAGGTCATGAACTGATCAGTTCTACCATAAGACTGTCCGAAAAAATAAGGGATGACATCAATACGATCGACGGCCTTTACTGTGTGGGCAGAGAAATCCTAGGTACCAAGGCTACCCATGATTTTGACCCTACAAAATTGATCGTATCAGTAAAAGAACTGGGGATCAGTGGGTTCGACGCTGAAAAATGGCTGCGTGAAGCTTATAATATTGAGGTGGAGATGTCCGATCTTTACAACATCCTTTGCATCATCACACCAGGTGATACTGAAATCGAAGGCAATCAACTAGTTGCTGCTTTACGAGAGCTCGCAAGTCAATTAAAAAAACATGGAGACATCACTCCTGCAACTGTGATGCTGCCTGATATTCCTGTTCTGGCAATCACGCCCCGTGATGCCTTCTACGCAGAAACAGAAGTCATTCCGATTGATGAATCTGCCGGACGGACGATTGCAGAATTTATCATGGTATATCCTCCAGGTATCCCAATTTTCATACCTGGTGAAATCATTACTAAGGAAAACATCAATTATATCAAGACGAACATCGAAGCAGGCCTGCCCGTCCAGGGACCTGAGGATTATGACCTGCGGCATTTGCGGGTAATAAAAGAACATCGTGCTATAAGATAATCCATTCACTTCCAGAGACCCCATCATTCAAATGGGGTCTCTTTTTTTGTTTAATCCAACAATAAAAAGGTGAAGAAGACGAACTTCTTCACCTTTTCCTATATTTTTACCCCTTTAAGTCTGTCTCCGTATAACCCCTAAAGATTAATCGTCTATTTCTACATCATCATTACATTCGCAGCAATTAGAGAATAAAACAGAAACCTTCTCATCTTCGTAATGTTCAATGGTATTCAGGCATGATTGACAAACAATTGTTCCCATCTTTTTTCCTCTCCTTTAATGATGTTTTGTAAGCGTTTTATCTTAACTGATTCTATAATAATATAACACATTTAAAAAATCAACCTTAAATTGTATAACATATTTAAGTTTTTATTCTTTTAATTAATCATATTATTTAATTCTATGCGTTGGTAATTCCTCAAATACCTATTTGTGCTTCTTAATGCCGCAGTTGATTTCCGTGCTGGACTTCGCTTTCCGCGGGCGAGCGTGGAGCCTCCTCGGCTATTCGCCTGCGGGGTCTCCACTGCTTCGCTTTTCCCGCAGGAGTCTTCGTCCTGCACTCCAATCAACTGCTGAAACGGGTTAAAATCAGATTTACTAAATGAAAGAAGAATAGTTTTCCCTCCAAAAAAAATAGATCCGTGATAATTAAATAAAAGCTGAAAAAATAAAAAAACCTGAATGTTTAACAATCAGGTTTTTTGGCAGTTGGTTATGGGGTTTGGATTTTGTTTGGGTCGAGGGTTTCGTAACCTTTTTCCCTGAGACCTTTGACGATGTCTGTCAAGCCTTCGCTGGTCCATGTCCGGTCGTGCATGAGGAGGTTTGCGCCTTCATTCAGGAATGGGCTGTTCACCATGATATCCGTTATGGCTTCTTTCGTTTGATATTCTTTCACCCAATCATAGCCGTAAGTCCAATTCATGAGGGCCATCTTTTCTTCGGCTGCAATCTGTCTGCTGTAGTCTGTATTCTGTCCAAAAGGAGCTCTGAAGAATTTGGGGCGCTCTCCGGTAATGGATTCGACCAGGTCATTCAATGAAATGATTTCTTCTTTTTGTTTTTCCGGGGTAAGGTCGGGCAGTGAACTATGACTGTACGTATGGTTCCCAATCACAAACCCCATATCATGGATTTTTTTTAAGACTTCTTTTTCTTCCGGAGTATCAAGAAAATGGCCATTCACAAAAAAGATTGCCGGTGCATCCACCGCTTTCAAATCTTCCGCCATTTTCAATGCGTGTTTATCAGGAGCATCATCTATCGTTAAAAGTACGACTTTGGCATTTTGATTAGCAATCGGTTCAATGCTCCAATTGTTTTCATTTATTTTGTATTGAGGCTCTTGTACCACTTCTTCTGCCTCTTCTGAAGCGACTTTATCTTCTTGATTGTCTTCTGTTTCAGTTGCATCTGGTTCTTCTACATTTTCTGTCTTATCTTCCGAATCTTCTGCCGGTGCAGGTTCTTTCGTTACATTTGCAGGTTCATTTGAACATGCAGTCAATAAAAACAATGCCAATCCTGTTGTGATAATCTTTTTCATCATTCTCACCTTTCATCATTCACTTTGAATATTTTAACATATTTTGTGCGTATCTGGATAAGAATTAAAAGATTTCCATTATATTCTCGAACAATAACTTGAAAGCAAAAAAACAAGATAGGCTGAATGATGTTACAAATAGAGTAAGTTTTCTCGACTGGACGATTTTTTTTGCTGCTACAAAAGCCAAATAAAAAAACAGTACAAACATGATCCATTTATATTCCACATGATCTTTAACCGATATCCATTCTGCAACATAAAAAATACTCCATAATATCATCTGAATAAGAAAAGCAACATAAAATTTCATGTAAAACACCCTTTATCTTGAGTATTTCTACCGTTAAATGCCTTAAAATAGTATATTCGTTCAATGTTACTTTCATTATTGATGTCTTTTCATTTCTGTAACATTTTAATGACTTATCCCTATTCCATTTTTGCATATGATAAAATGTGACCAACGAATAGGTCTTTATACGCATTATCACTTAAGTTTATGGGCATCGCTAAGAAAAGAGGATGATGTATGAAACATTTACTTACCTTGATTATGTTAGCATCAACAGCGTTACTTCTCACTTCATGTAATGATATAGCTGCAGATAAGGTAGTGTTGGCCGAGGATAGATTCATAGAAAGACAAGTCATATTTTTCACCGATGAACGAAATATGTCTAAAGAAGTTGCATATTATGATGCCATTATTGAACTTAAGAATAAGTATCCCGAAGACCTCAAACACCTCGAAGTTGTAAATTACAGTTCAGATAAATCTAACCCAAAAGTCCAATCCCCTGTCTATCCTGCCATTGTCGTGGTAGATAACAATCAGGTTGTCACTAAAATCACGGGGAAAACCCATAAGAATAAGATTGTAAAATCAGTTTCGAATGCTATTGAAGAATGGTGACCGCCCGTTTATCATGAACCATGGATGAAGTACATGTTGATGGCCCAAAAAACTTTTTTCCTATATATAAAAAAGATGACCCTTGATTAATACAAGGGTCATCTTTTTATTCATCTTTACTTTACAATATGGATCGGGCTTCCCATCGCAACTTCTGCTGCTTCCATGGAAATTTCACCAAGTGTAGGATGTGCATGGATTGTCATCGCAACATCTTCAGCAGTCATTCCAGATTCAATCGCAAGACCAAGTTCAGCGATCATATCAGATGCACCAGAGCCAACGATTTGAGCTCCGATGATCAGACCGTCTTCTTTACGAGTCACAAGTTTCATGAAGCCTTCAGAAGAATTAAGTGCCAAAGCACGGCCATTTGCAGCAAATGGGAATTTAGCTGCAACAACTTCAATTCCTTCTTCCTTTGCTTCAGCTTCGGAATAACCTACTGTTGCAAGTTCCGGATCTGTGAAGCATACCGCAGGAATTCCAAGATAATCAATTTCAGCCGGCTCACCAGCAATTACCTCAGCAGCGATTTTTCCTTCATAAGATGCCTTGTGTGCAAGTGGCGGTCCATCTACGATATCACCAATCGCAAAGATATTAGGGATATTCGTACGGCATTGTTTATCAATTTTGATAACACCGCGGTCTGTCATTTCAATTCCCACTTCTTCAAGACCGATTTCATCTGTATTAGGACGACGACCTACTGTAACCAGTACATAATCTGCTTCGACAGATTTCTCTTCGCCTTTTACTTCGTATTTAACAACGACTCCGCTGTCACTTTCTTCAACGCCCTTAGCCATTGCTTTCGTGACAACTTCAACACCTTTTTTCTTCAGTCCCTTTTTAACAACTGTTGTCATCTGCTTTTCGAACCCGCTAAGGATATCGTCAGCACCTTCAAGAATTGTTACCTCAGAACCTAAGTTTGCATAGGCAGTTCCAAGTTCAGTACCGATATATCCGCCGCCGATTACAACAAGCTTGCCTGGGATCTCTTCAAGTGCCAATGCACCTGTTGAATCAAGGACACGCTTGGAGAACTTGAAGCTAGGAATTTCAATCGGACGTGAACCAGTTGCAAGAATCAAGTTATTGAACTTATATGTTTGTGCAGAGTTATCATCCATGACACGCAATGTGTTTTGGTCTACAAGGTAAGCTTCACCGCGAACGATTTCTGCTTTGTTACCTTTTAGAAGTCCTTCTACACCACCGGTAAGCTTTTTGACTACGCCGGCTTTCCATTCTTGAACTTTGTCAAAGTTAACCTTTACGTTCTCTGCAACGATCCCCATATCATCGGAATGCTGCGCTTGATGAAAACGGTGTCCTGCAGTGATAAGTGCTTTTGATGGGATACAACCAACGTTCAAACAAACGCCGCCCATGTTTCCTTTTTCAATGATCGTTACTTTTTGTCCAAGTTGTGCTGCACGAATCGCTGCAACATATCCACCAGGACCTGAACCAACTACTATAGTATCTGTTTCAATTGGGAAATCTCCTACTACCATCGCATTACGCCTCCATTAATAATAATTCTGGATCGTTCAACAAACGCTTAATATGGTTAAGTGCATGTTGAGCAGTAGCTCCATCAATCATACGGTGATCGAAGCTCAATGATAATGCTAACACAGGTGCTGCTACAATTTCACCATTTTTAACTACAGGTTTTTCAGCGATACGGCCTACTCCAAGGATAGCAACCTCTGGATGGTTGATTACAGGAGTGAACCATTGACCGCCGGCAGAACCGATATTCGTGATTGTGCAAGATGCACCTTTCATTTCATCGCCTGATAGTTTACCGTCACGTGCTTTACCAGCCAGTTCATTGATTTCATTGGAAATCGAGAACATTGATTTGCGGTCTGCATTTTTCACGACAGGCACTAATAGACCTTTGTCTGTGTCTGCAGCGATACCGATGTTGTAGTAATGTTTTTGAACGATTTCGCTTGTAGAATCGTCGATTGACGTATTTAATGCAGGGAACTCACGCAGTGCGCTTGTCAGAGCTTTTACGATGTATGGCAAGAAAGTCAGTTTAACGCCTTTTTCTGCAGCAACTTCTTTGAATTTCTTACGGTGAGCCCAAAGCTTCGTTACATCCACTTCATCCATCAATGTCACGTGAGGTGCAGTGTGCTTAGAGTTAACCATCGCTTTAGCGATTGCTTTACGCATTCCACTCATCTTCTCGCGTGTTTCTGGGAAGTCGCCTTCCGGAGCTTTAGGGGCAGCTGCTTTTGTTTCTTCCTGAGCAGGTGCTTTCTCTTCTGCTTTCGCCTCTGCAGCTTCAGCTTTAGCTCCTCCGCCGCTTAAGAATGAATCAACATCTTCTTTCATTACACGGCCGTTTTTACCGGAACCGGAAACTTGACGGATTTCAACACCTTTTTCTCTTGCATATTTACGAACAGACGGCATCGCAATTACCCGTTTGTTTGGATCAACCTCAACATCCGCATTCGGAGTACCTGCTGCTTTTTCTTCTTCGGCTTCAGGAGAAGCATCCTTGTCAACATCCTGACCTTGTTCAGCTGTACCTTGAACTTGACCTTCTGTTTTTTCTTCCGCTTTAGCGTCTTCTTTCTTAGCGCTATCGCTATCGCTTCCTTTAAATTGAAGGTCTTCATAGCCTGGCGCATCAAATTTAATCAATGTATCCCCTACAACAGCTACAGTCCCTTCATCCACTAGGAGCTCTTCAACCGTTCCAGCTACTGGAGATGGAATTTCAACTACTGCTTTATCATTTTGGACTTCACATAGTACATCGTCTTCTTCTACTTTATCGCCAGGTTTTACAAACCATTTAACGATTTCACCTTCATGAATACCTTCACCGATGTCCGGTAATTTGAATTCGAAAGACATGGATTCTACCTCCTGTATTGAATAATAATATAGATGAATGTTTACTATCTTTTTTCTATTTTTATCTGTCTAATAACTCTGCTTAAATGGGAAAAGAGAAGGGAATGAACCCTTCTGTCTTCACATGTGAATCAATTAGAATTCAAGTACTTTCTTAGCTGTCTCAATAACATCTTTATGGTTAGGAAGCCAAACAGGCTCTGCTTGAGAGAAAGAGTAAACTGTATCCGGCGCTGCTACACGAAGTACAGGTGCTTCAAGGCTCAGGATTGCACGGTCATTGATTTCAGCCACGACATTCGCTGCGATACCTGCTTGCTTTTGAGCTTCTTGAACCACGATCGCACGGTTTGTCTTTTCAACAGAAGCCATGATGGTATCGATATCAAGCGGACTTACCGTACGCAAGTCAACAACCTCTACTGAATATCCGTCTTTTTCAAGTTCTTCAGCAGCTTTGATCGATTCGTGAACCATCGCACCGTAAGTGATGATGGAAAGATCTTTACCTTCGCGCTTCACTTCCGCCTTGCCTAATTCGATTGTGTATTCCTCTTCAGGTACCTCCTGACGGAATGAACGGTATAATTTCATGTGCTCAAGGAAGATTACAGGGTCGTTATCGCGAATAGATGAAATTAATAATCCCTTTGCATCATAAGGTGTTGAAGGGATTACCACTTTCAACCCTGGCTGTTGAGCCATTAAGCCCTCTAAGCTGTCAGCGTGCAGCTCCGGAGTATGTACCCCTCCACCGAATGGTGAACGAACTGTGATTGGTGCAGTATATGTTCCGCCTGAACGGTAACGCATACGCGCCATTTGTCCAGAGATGGAATCCATTACTTCGTATACGAAACCGAAGAACTGAATTTCAGGAACTGGACGGAACCCTTCTAATGCTAGTCCGATCGCTAAACCACCGATTCCAGATTCTGCAAGTGGTGTATCGAATACGCGGTCTTCGCCGAATTCTTTTTGAAGTCCTTCCGTTGCACGGAATACACCGCCGTTTAGACCTACGTCTTCACCAAAAACTAATACGTCTTCGTTGTTACGCAGTTCTGTGCGCAGTGCATCAGTGATCGCTTGAATCATTGTCATTTGCGCCATGGCTTATTTCGACTCCTTTTCTTTATAAATTTCCAGCTGTTCTTTTAAGTTGTATGGAAGCTCTTCAAACATGTTATTGATGAAATCAGTAACTTTTTGTTTAGGCTCTCCATCAGCTTTTTTGATAGCCTGTTTAATATCTTCTTTCGCTTCTTCGATTACTTCGTTTTCTTTCTCTTCGCTCCATAATCCTTTTCCTTCAAGGAACTTACGGAAACGCACCAATGGATCTTTCTTCTCCCAGTCAGTATCCATTTCAGAAGTACGGTAGCGAGTAGGGTCATCCCCAGCCATTGTATGTGGACCGTAACGGTAACACATTGTCTCAATCAGTGAAGGACCTTCACCGTTTACTGCACGTTCTCTTGCATCGCGTGTCACTGCATAAACTGCCAATGGATCCATTCCATCTACTAAGATACCAGGGATTCCTGCAGCAACTGCTTTCTGAGCAATTGTTTTACCTGCAGTCTGCTTATCACGAGGTGTAGAAATAGCGAATTGATTGTTTTGCACAACGAAAATAGCCGGAGCAGAATAAGCACCTGCAAAGTTGATTCCTTCATAGAAATCACCCTGTGAAGAACCGCCGTCACCCGTATAAGTGATTGCAACTGCTTTTTTGCCGCGCTTCTTAAGACCTAAAGCTACCCCTGCCGTCTGAATGTATTGAGCTCCGATGATGATTTGTGGAGATAATACATTTACACCTTCAGGAGGCTGATTGCCTTTAAAGTGTCCACGGGAGAATAAGAAAGCCTGGTATAATGGAAGGCCATGCCATATGATTTGAGGCACATCACGGTATCCCGGAAGAATCCAGTCCTCTTTCTCCAGTGCAAAATGAGAAGCGATTTGTGAAGCTTCCTGTCCTGCTGTCGGTGCATAGAAACCTAAACGTCCTTGACGATTTAGGGAAATTGATCTTTGATCAAGAATACGAGTGTAAACCATGCGGCGCATTAATTCCTGAAGATCCTCATCGGAAATTTCCGGCATTGCGTCTTCGTTTACTACTTCGCCTTCTTCGTTTAAAATTTGAAACATTTCAAACTTGTCTTCAATCTGCTCGAGCGTTTTAACTGCATCGAATTGTGCCTTCTTTGATTTAGAAGCCATCGAAGTCACCTATCCTTTCTGTATACATTTATTTTGGTTTTTTACATACAAAGTTTAGAGTACCCAAATTCAGTATGACCTACCACATTACTTGCGAAGAACATTATAGATAGTTTTCCACAAATAATAAGAAAGAAAACCCATATTTACATATTAGGTTATCTGTATTAGTCTGTTTCACAGTTTCACTAATACAACTTTAACTACCTTTCATAGTTTACAATATAAAAAAACGTCTCGTCAACGACAAAGTATTATAATTTCAATATATCTTTATAAGCTTTTATCTTTCCAAAACCATTTTCCAAAAAACTGTATCACTCAGCCCTGGACATCTGTTATATATAAACCAACTCTGTTCGACCATCTGTTATAGAGTAATGATTGGTGGTTTGGGAGCTGAATTTAGAAGCGGATATTTCAATATCGTGTTTAACCGAAAAAAAAGAAAGGCTTGGAACATATCGTCCGCTGCCTTTCTTCTTATATCCTATTCTTTTTATTCAACCTCTATCTCTGCAGTTGAATAAAAGCCTTGCTTAAGTTTATTGAATTGCTCTGTTTTCGTATTGTATTCCTCATTCAACTTAATGGTCTTGTCGTATGCTTCATTAATCGAGGTAATCTGTTTTTCTAATTCTTCCATCGTCAATTCTTTCTTTTTAAATAATTCATAGAGTTTTTTATCCTGTGCTAATGCCTGTAGGTATGAATCAGTCAATTTCGCATGAAGCTGGTAGCGTTGTTCCATTGTCTTTGCCAATTTATCCGCTTCATTTTTGAGTTTGTCATCTTCCAACTTTGAAATAAATTCATCCAAACCAGAAAACTTTTCTTTTGCTTCGTTCATAGCTTTACGCTCTTTCTCAATATAATCTGACCTTTCAGATATATTTTTAAGAGCGTCATCAGAAAGTTTTACTATTTTATCGAATTCTTTCATCCCAAGGCTCATGATTTCATTATAGATTTCTTTTTCTTTCTTTTCTAAACCCTGGATAGGTTTCTGTACCTCAACGTATTGATCTTCCTTGGCCACTGTTTCTTCGAGAACATTATAAATATTCTCCTGGGGTGAAGCTCCTCCAATACATCCCATAAGAATAAAAATGGCCGCTCCTAAAACGAAAGCAAAACGAATTTTTGACACAACTAGATCCCCCTTAACTATATAACAACTTCTACTATATCGCCGTCTACAACATTTGACAATAGGGATTTACAACTGTGGAAATTTTTGTCGATTAGACTATTCTCCTATATCCATAACTATGTACAAGGACTGCAAAGTATTCCTTCATAAATGAAAGTTTTGTTAACTTTTAAACAAGAAAATGCTAGACTTATTTTATGCATATTGGTATATCTTATTAGAAGTCAATACATATATTATTGAGTATGAACACTGTTGATTACACAGCGCCGCTGATTGTTGTAAGGAGGAAGATTTATGATTACGATGAAGGACATCATCCGCGAAGGCCATCCCACCCTTCGCAAAGTGGCAGATGAAGTATCCCTGCCTCCATCACAAGAGGATAAGGAGATATTAAAAAGTCTGCTTGAATATGTAGTGAACAGTCAGAATCCGGAGGTCGCTAACAAATATGGTCTCAGACCGGGAATCGGCCTGGCTGCACCTCAGATAAATGTATCAAAGAAAATGCTTGCTGTTAACGTAGTCGATGAGAAAGGTACACTATACAGCCATGCCTTGTTTAATCCTAAGATTATCAGTCATTCTGTTGAAAAAGCTTATCTGGCTTCCGGGGAAGGCTGCTTATCGGTTGATCGGCAGGTTCCCGGATTCGTCCCGCGTTACAGAAGAGTCACGGTAAAGGGATGGAACATAGACGGAGAAGAAGTGAAACTCAGGTTGAAAGGACTCCCCGCGATCGTTTTCCAACATGAAATCGATCATTTGAACGGCATCATGTTTTACGATCATATCAACGAGGATAATCCTTTTGAACCAATACCCGGCGCTTTGGCCATCGAAAGATAGAATGACAAAGGCAGATGCTCTCAGCAGAGTATAGAACAAGTAAAAAAGCGCTTGGACAAAAGTGTTTTAGCTTAAGTAAAACCCGAACTAATTCGCCTTCCAGCTGGCAAGTTAGTTCGGGTTTTAAGTTTAAATGTGTATTTAAATGTTCGTCCTTTCCAGCGGTTGATTGGAGTGCAAGACGAAGACTCCTGCGGGAAGAGTAGCTAATGTGAGACGTGTCTAGCTACGGGGCTTAGAGGCACATGTCATAAGTCAACTCGGCCAAGAAGGCAAAGAACGCCTTCGTGGCCGATTCGCCTTATGCCACCCGCATCTTAACAAAGCCCCTCCGCTTTTCCCACCCGCAGGAACGCAGTGACGAGGAGGCTCACGGGCTACCCGCGGAAAGCGTAGTCTTGCACGGAAATCATTAGTGGTATTAGAGACTACTCGGCATAATTTTAAATCAATTGAA
This sequence comes from Bacillus sp. Marseille-Q1617, assembly GCF_903645295.1. Taxonomy (NCBI): domain Bacteria; kingdom Bacillati; phylum Bacillota; class Bacilli; order Caryophanales; family Bacillaceae; genus Bacillus; species Bacillus sp. Marseille-Q1617. The sequence continues at coordinate 1,507,907 of NZ_CAHJXM010000001.1, read as the reverse complement.
GCTCTTTTAATCCGTAGTAGATTCCATCTTCGTCGACCGGCTTTGTAATCATGTTGGCATGTTTCTGCACTTCTGTAACAGCATTGCCCATTGCCACCCCTGTACCTACTGATTGAAGCATTTCAATATCATTAAGGCCATCCCCAAATGCATATACATCTTCCATTTTAAATCCTAACCGGTCGATCATCTTCTTGATTCCTTCGGCTTTCGACCCGCCTCCCGGAAGAATATCCATAGAGAATTGATGCCATCGGATAAAAGTGAACTCCTTGTATTTTTCCCTATAGAAACCTTCTTCTTCAGCAGGACAGAAAAGGAGAGACTGATAAATGTCGCGACCTTTATAGAATTCCGGAGAATAACCCGGGTGAGGGAACTTCAGACTTCCCATGCTTTCTTCGATGTAGCGATGGTGTTTATGGTTCGCCTTCATCGTCTCATGATTCAAATGAACCACAGGGTGTTCGTTTTTATGACTGTCCTGCAGCAGTTCTTCAAGCTTTTCAACATTAAGAGGGTTCGTATAGATGACCTGATTTTCAAAGACAACATATTGACCATTGAAAGAAACAAATGATTCGATGCCCAGTTCTTCCCTCAACCCTTCATACATAAAAGGAGCTCTGCCTGTGGCAATGGCAACATACGTCCCATTTGCCTGCAACGTCTTTATGGCTTCTTTAGTCGCATCAGGTAATTTTTTATCATGATCAAGCAGTGTACCATCTATATCAAAGAAAACTATTTTTTTCATTGTGATCTCCTTTTGCTTCTTCTGTAAAAGTTATTTATTTTTTCTATCAATACCGGCCAATACCGGCGTAACAGAACGTATAGAATAATATGAATGATTCGTTTTATAACGTAAACCTTTCAAATTTAATTGTCAAACCTCACCCATTACCATACTTATCCATGTAAGAGAATCAATAAATTCCGTACACTATAAGTAAGACAATAGAGACGTTAGCATGATTGCACCTTTACTTCAGTGGACATTCTCGGTAAACTAATGATAAGGAGTGAGCCATATGTTAAAGAAGCTAAGAAAGAAGCTTTTAAAACAGTGGAAAGATATTCTCAAAAGAAAAACCATTGCTTAGACTGACTCCCTTCAACACTAGTTTCTTGCAGAAAAAAGAATGTTATACGTTTAGGGACTGAGGCCATTAGCGAGCATTTATTCGTCTCCTTTGGTTTCGGTCCCTCTCTTATTATTAACATCATTTTTACCTTGAGTTCCTCGTAAAACTTTATTTACTGCCGGGAATCCTTTATAATCAAAACATACATAATCAATATTATCATTGTAGATTACATTTTATTATTGTTTATTAATAGAAGACTTAAGGAGTTTTCACTCTTACAGTGACCATCTTCCTTTTTGACAGGCAGGCTTGTGCATGCCTGGTCGACATAGTTGATAACTTTTTTATCATAGATGAAAGTTAGATTTTTTGAAAACGGATAAGGAGAGAGAAAAAACATGATTTTCAAAGTATTTTATCAAGACAGTAAAGCTGAAGTGCCTGTTCGCGAATGCACAAATTCACTTTACATGGAAGCTGAATCAGAAAGAGAAGTACGCCAGAAACTTAAAGAGAAACCTTATAACATTGAATTCGTACAGAAGCTAGAGGGCGCTTTTTTAGAGTATGAACAAAACCACCATTCTTTCGAGATGGAGAAATAATCAATGAAATTTGTAAAGAATGATCAAACCGCAGTATTTGCCCTTGGCGGTTTAGGTGAAATCGGAAAAAACACATACGGCGTACAATTTCAAGACGAAATCATTTTAATCGATGCGGGAATTAAATTTCCTGAAGATGAATTGCTCGGTATCGACTATGTAATCCCGGATTACACATACCTTGTAAAAAACGCGGATAAAATCAAGGGTCTCTTCGTCACCCATGGTCACGAAGACCATATCGGCGGGATTCCATACCTGCTCCGCGAACTGAACATCCCGATTTATGGAGGCAAGCTTGCTCTTGGCCTTATTAAAAATAAACTGGAAGAACACGGTTTATTAAGGAATGCCAAGCTGAATGTCATTCAAGAAGATGATGTGATCAAGTTCCGTAAAACATCTGTGACCTTTTTCAGGACGACACACAGTATTCCTGATTCTTATGGAATCGTCGTTAAAACACCACCTGGAAATGTCGTACACACTGGAGACTTCAAATTCGATTTCACACCAGTCGGCGAGCCCGCGAACCTTGCCAAAATGGCTGAGATCGGCAAAGAAGGAGTTCTCTGCCTGCTTTCTGACAGTACGAACGCAGAAGTTCCAAACTTCACAATGTCGGAACGCAAAGTCGGAGAAAGCATCAATGATATCTTCCGCAAAGTGGACGGACGTGTCATCTTTGCAACCTTTGCTTCAAACATTCACCGTCTTCAGCAGGTGGTTGAAGCAGCCGTTTACCATAACCGTAAAGTAGCGGTATTCGGCCGGAGTATGGAAGCAGCCATTACAATCGGGCAGGAATTAGGGTATATCAATGCTCCTAAAGATACGTTCATCGAACATAACCAAATCAATCGCCTGCCAGCGAACGAAGTTGCCATTCTTTGTACCGGTTCTCAAGGTGAACCAATGGCCGCATTATCAAGAATAGCGAATGGCACTCACCGCCAGATTCAGATACAGCCTGGAGATACCGTTGTATTCTCCTCTTCCCCAATTCCAGGGAACACGATCAGTGTTAACCGCACGATCAACCTGCTGTATCGTGCCGGCGCTGAAGTCATTCACGGTCCATTGAACGATATACACACTTCTGGCCACGGCGGACAGGAAGAGATGAAATTGATGCTCCGTTTAATGAATCCGACGTTCTTCATGCCGATTCACGGTGAGTTCAGAATGCAGAAGATGCATGCGCAAATCGGTGTGGATTGCGGCGTGCAAGAAGGAAACTGCTTCATCATGGATAATGGAGAAGTGCTTGCGCTTAGCAGCGACTCTGCCCAGGTAGCAGGTAAAATCCCTTCAGGAAATGTCTATATCGATGGAAGCGGGATTGGCGATATCGGTAACATCGTATTGCGTGACCGCCGTATCCTTTCTGAAGAAGGACTTGTCATTGTAGTCGTTAGTATCGATATGAAGGAGTTCAAGATTGCTTCAGGCCCTGATTTGATTTCAAGAGGATTCGTTTATATGCGTGAATCCGGTGATCTAATCAATGAAGCTCAGAATCTGATTGCCAAGCATCTAAACAAAGTTCTTGAAAGAAGAACTTCTCAGTGGTCTGAAATCAAGAATGAAATCACTGATACATTGGCTCCATTCTTATATGAAAAAACGAAAAGACGTCCAATGATATTACCAATCATCATGGAAGTTTAATAAAAAGGCTCAGAGCATTTGCTCTGAGCCTTTTCATATGGGCTATAGGGAAAAAACCTTCTTTTCAAACCGGTTGATATCTGTGTCGGCACCAATGACGATCAGGATATCCCCCACCCTGATTTGCTCGTCAGCCTGAGGGGAAACGATTATATCCCTTTCTCGTTTGATGGCTACAATATTGATTCCATACTTGGCACGGATATCGAGATCAATCAGTGTATTTCCAGCCAAATGTTCATTTGCGACAATCTCTACAATGGAATGTTCATCAGAAAGCTCAAGGTAATCCAGTACGTTGTTGGAAATAATATTATGAGCGATTCTTCTCCCCATGTCGCGTTCTGGATGTACAACCTGATTGGCCCCTATTTTTCGAAGGACTTTTTCATGATAATCGTTCTGTGCTTTTACGGTAATCTTTTTGACACCTATTTCTTTTAACATAAGCGTAGTCAATACACTGGACTGAATATCATCACCGATCGCAACGATTACGTGATCGAAATTTCTGATCCCCAGGCTTTTCAAAACGGATTCGTCCGTTGAATCTGCCACAACGGCATGGGAAGCAATAGATGAAAATTCATTTACTTTATCTTCATCCTGATCGATGGCCATCACTTCCATCCCCTGGTCGGTCAAAGAACGGACGATGCTTCCGCCGAACCGCCCCAAGCCTATCACTACAAATTCTTTTTTCATAATAAATTCCCCCAGATTTTCCAGTAACATTCATATCTTTATTTTAGCATGAAGTTTATCATGATATCGATTTTGTAAGGTAAAAAAAGCAGAAAATCATGTTAGGATCACATGATTTTCCGCTTTCATCCGCCGATGAATTTTCACTGTTACTGCAATTCCTCAGAAGCTGTTCAATAGGTTATACCTGAGGTTGTTTTTCATTTCTTCCCTTTTACATAGTCTGCATCGAACAAAAATAATCTCATAAGTAAAATCAAAGAAGGGATCAATAGCAGCAGGCCTGCAACAAACGCAATCACGAGTGCCATACCCATTGTCGGGTTAGTTACACTAGATTCAATCGTTATATACGGTTTCAAGATATATGGCAAATGGGATGCGCCGTATCCAAAGAATGCAAAGAAAAACTGAAGCATGACCAATACAAATGCCGTTCCGAACTTCTTACGTTTGTAAATCAGGTAAGATGCCGCCAAAAAACTGGCTAATGAAAGCCCGAACATCCACCAGATATCAAGCGCATTCATAAAATGTTCTTGATTATGCTCCCTGAGCCCAACAAAAACCAAAAAACTGGCCAATATGGTTGGAGGGCTCCAGAACAATGAAAACTTCCTCAATACTTCCCGTGAATCCATGTCCCCTGCCCTATCTGCGTAATAAGTCAAAAAGGCTGCACTGATAAACAAAACAGAAACAATAGACAGAACAACCACGCTCCAAGAATAAGGGCTTGTAAACAATTCTCCCGCCAGGAATGTAACATTGCCGTCTGCCACTTCGAGAAATCCTCCTTCAGAAATCGTCAAAGCTGTTGATAAGGAAGCCGGAATCAATAACCCTGTCGCTCCGTAAAGAAAAAGATAGATGATGTTTTCCTTTGAACCATAATTATTGAATGCATAAAAGCTTCCACGAATGGCAAGCAGTATGATGGCAATACTCCCTGGTATCAGCAAAGCAGTTCCATAATAATAGGCTGCATCAGGGAAAAAACCGACAAGCCCTACGAAAAAGAACACAAAGAAAACATTTGTCACTTCCCATACGGGGGACAAGTACCGGCTAATCAGTACATTCAACGTATGCTCCTTATTTTTCAACCTACCATAAAAAGCAAAGAAACCGGCTCCGAAATCAATCGATGCCACAATGAGATAACCATAAAGGAAGATCCATAACACTGTAATCCCCACTATTTCCAAACTCATAGCCATTCCTCCTTTATTAAACCTAGAGTTAAACAGCAGCCCCTTCGATTCAAAACACTTTAGAAAACAGTTTATCTTTTAAGGGGCTGTCCGAGTCATTCAGTGCGTTTAGGAAAACGCTGTTCCAGCTCAGCTTCTGCCGGTTTATTCTTGAACATTTTGATTAATACGACTACACATAAAATCCCGAGCAGAATATATAGTGCAACAAACATCACAAACGTCAAGCCGACACCATCAGCTTTCGTCGCAGCATCCGCCACTTTCATATAGCCTCGGAGGATCCACGGCTGGCGTCCTACCTCTGCAAAAATCCAGCCGAATTCGATTGCCAGCATTGCAAGCGGACCGCTTGCCACGATCCCCCATAACAGAGGCTTGTTCCATTCATTCCGTTTCTTCCATTTCCAGAAAAGGATGAACACCCCTGATATGAAGATACTGTAGAATCCGATTGAAACCATGAGATCAAATAAATAGTGAATCCATAATGGCGGTCTTTCATCCTCCGGCGTCTCGTTTAATCCGATTACTTCATGCTCGAAAGAACTGCCGGCTAAAAAGCTCAGAAATCCGGGAAGCCTGATTTCGTTATGGACCTCGTTATTCTCATCCAAAGTACCGAACACAATCAAATCCGCGTTTTTCTCGGTTTCGAAATGCCACTCCGCAGCAGCCAGTTTTTCAGGCTGGTACTCAGCGAGGAACTTGGCAGACAAATCCCCTGCCAACGCTGTCGCAAACGCAAAAATAAGCGCGGATACCATCGTTAAGCGGAGAGCCTTGCGATGATACTCGCTTCCCTTTTTCTTTAAAATCGCAAAAGCCGTAATACCTGCCAAGATCAGAGCTGAAGTCAGATATGCTGTCGTCAGTACATGAAATACCTTTGTTGGTGTCGCAGGGTTAAGCATGGCTGCAATCGGATCGATATTGATCGCTTTCCCATCACTCAGCTCAAACCCCTGTGGTGTGTTCATGAACGCATTTACCGTCGTAATGAACAAAGCCGAAGCAGAAGACCCGATCATGACGGGAATGGTCAACAACCAGTGAATCCACTTATTCTTGAAGCGGTCCCACGTATATAAATAGATTCCAAGAAAAATAGCTTCAAAGAAAAACGCAAATGTTTCCATGAACAGCGGCAGTGCGATAACCTGCCCTGCTACCTGCATGAATGCAGGCCATAACATGGACAACTGGAGCCCGATCGCCGTACCCGTAACAACCCCTACTGCCACGGTAATCGTAAATCCTCTCGCCCACCTTCTTGCCAGTAAAATATAATGGGGATCATTACGCTTGATCCCCACAAATTCAGCAATCGATATCATAATTGGCACCCCTACACCAATCGTCGCAAAAATAATATGAAACGCGAGGGTCGTGGATGTCAGCATTCTACTCAATATCACACTATCTAATACCATTTCATTAATCCCCCTACCAGTTATTTCAGTTAATAACGAATACTTACTATTTATCACTTATTGGTTATTATAAAACCTTTTGAAGAGTTTGTGATGTATTGAACATGAATATTTTGTGACGTTTTTCACAAACTTTAGTTTGGTTATAGTTTATATGGTGTGGGTGGGTTGGGGCAAGGGATTTGCTTGTGTGGGGGATATTCCTTGCCAGGAAGTTTTTCTCAGCATCCCCCATACCCATATTAATCTGGAGATTTATAATATGTCCCTTTTCCATAACCATACTGAATTAAATTCATAGAGTTAAGTAAATATTGTGCGGTACGAGGTGATGAAATTTCAAGAAAGTCTCTTGCTTGCTTATTAGTAATAGTCGGTGCTATTAACAGGAAATAATCATTAATTGCTCGAACATGAGCATTTTTATCAAAATAGCTGCATTTCAAACAAAACCAAGAAGCTTGTTTCCTTATCATAGAAAACTCTTTACAATTTGTACATTGTACTCCTTTAGTAAAGTCTAATTCTATTTTATTTATCGGGAATGGTTTGTGCTCTCTTAAGAGTAATTTGGAAAGGCGCTTCAACTCTTTGTCACTGAGGTGAGGAGTATGGAAGATATTTAGTAGGTTATGAATTTTAGGAAGCAGGCTTTCAATTTTAACGGTTTTTTCAAGCACTTTTGTATCACTTGAAGAAGCAGTAAGAATTGACGTGGGATTTGTAAAAACTACTAAGAACTCAATTGGAATGACGGGTATCTTCATTTTCTTTAACACGCCTGATAAGTGGATTCTGTACTTTTCACATTGGGCAATAGGACTCGCAAAAGCTGATACCTCACCATTAAGGGTTCTCTTTAACTGACCGAACTCATTAGAAATATCAAGGTGGCCAGAAATATTTTTAATTTCCAGAATTAGCAGAACGTATTTTGTTAGGATCAGTGAATCAATTTGGAAATAGGTATTACCAACAGGGATACACAGGTCATTAATGATGTATATATCCTTATCGTCGATGGTGCTTAACTGACGATCTACTTTGCATTCACCATTATATCCTGCCCAAGCTTTTAATAAGCCTTCTTCAATTTTGGGGCGCAAATCAGATAGAGGATGAAGCCTTTTTAGTGAGGCTTCATTATACAAAATAATTTTGGGGACTGGGCGTTCTCTTAGAAACACTTTTTCACTCCTTTAATTGATGTATTATTTTTCCATTAGTTCTTTATTCTCTATTTACCGGTAAAAACCCTTTTTTTGTAAAAATTCTTCTGATTCAAAATTGTATAGATGAAATAAGAATTTGCAAGCTGACAAATTCCAAAGATCATTAATAGTAATGTTGATTCCTGTCTAACTCTTAGCGTAAATGGAAAAATGGAAAGATTATCAACGAAAATATTAGGTTATCAACGTTTTTATTGCGGTATCAACGAAAAATTTGGATTTATCAACATTTTTTATAATTTATCAACCTAAAATACCAACTTACCGACAATTCTTCAAATTTCGACAAACCTCACCACCTTACCGCCTCCCTCCCATTCCACTTCCAAAAACGTCCCCACCACCGCCCCCAAACAAAAAAACCCCGCACACCAAGTGCAGGGTCCTTCCAAAATCTCAAAACTCACACAAACTCAATCCTACATAGCCTCGAGCATCTTAAACTGTGATTTCACCAGCTCGTAATAATCGCCCTCCTGGTCCATGAGTTCATCATGGTTTCCGGATTCCTTGATCTTTCCTTGTTCAAGGACAAAGATGTTATCAGATTCGCGGATGGTCGATAGCCGGTGTGCAATGATGATCGCTGTGCGTCCGGCAAGCAGTTTCTTCAAGGCGTTTTGAATCTTTACTTCTGTTTCTGTGTCGATGGAAGCTGTGGCTTCATCCAAAATGATGATGCGCGGATTAGCGAGAAGCGCGCGGGCAAATGACAAGAGCTGTCTTTCGCCGACGGATAAGACGTTTCCTCTTTCTTCAACCTCGGTATCATACCCGTCAGAAAGTTTCTCGATGAATTCGTTCGCTCCAATGGCTTCTGCAGCCGCGCGGACTTCTTCATCAGTAGCATCCGGCCTGCCAAATCGGATGTTGTCTTTGATGGTGCCCGAGAAGATGAAGGTATCTTGCAGCACGATGCTGATTTGGCTTCGTAAGCTTGATACTGTTACATCACGTAAATTGACTCCGTCGATTTTCACTTCCCCTTTGGTAGGGTCGTAGAATCGGCTGATCAAATTAGCGATGGTTGTTTTCCCGGAGCCTGTGTGACCGACCAATGCGACAGTCTGCCCTTCTTTCATTTCCAAATTGATGTTCTTAAGTGCTTTTCTCTTATCATCATATGAGAATTCCACATTTTCAAATTGAATTCGGCCTTTTATATCATTCAATTCAATAGCGTTTTGTTTTTCATTGACAATCGGCTGTTCATCCAGAAATTCAAAGATACGTTCGGATGATGCCATCCCGATCAGCAGCTGATTGTAAACCTGGCCAAGCCTCGAAATCGGCTCCCAGAACATCCCCAGATAGAAGGCAAATGAAACGAATTCCCCGAGTTCCAAAGACCCGCCTTGGATAAGGTGCGCTCCATACCAGATCAATACGGCTGTCCCTACTGCATTTGTCAATTCAACCATTGGCCTGAACATGGCATTTTTCTTCGTGGCTGTTTTCCAGCTGTCGAAGGTCTCGGTATTTACTCCATCGAAGAAAGCCATATTTTCTTTTTCCTGGGTAAACGATTGAGTGACACGAATCCCTTGTATACTCTCATTTAAATGTGAATTTAGTTTGGCCTGTTTTATTCTCACATCCTGCCAGGATCTGCGGATATTTTTTCTCAGGCTGGTGGAAATAAAGAACATGATTGGCAAGATGACCATGACCGCCAATGTAAGTTCCGGACTGAGTGTGAATAAGATGACGATGATCCCCGCAAGCAGGATGATGTCCATCAGCAGGTTGATGACTCCATTCGTAAATAGTTCCTGGAGGGAGTTGATATCGTTCATGATCCGTACAAGAATCGAACCGGCCGAGCGCTGGTCGAAGAAGCGGTGCGACAGCCACTGGACATGACTGAACAGATGCTTCCTCAAGTCATAAATCACTCCCTGCCCCAGCTCGTTCATCCAGCGTATCCGGAGGACGTTGGCGACATAATTAATGACATAAAGTCCTGCGATGATGCCCACCAGTGTAAAAAGGAGCGTTCCATCTTTCTGACGTATTGCTTTATCAAGAGTATACACCCCTATCAGAATAGGGATGATCAACCGGATTGCGGTTGTAATCAGGACGGTAACAATCGAAAGGGGAAGCAGTTTTTTCGAATATGGCTTTAAATAGGTTAGTAAGCGCCAAAGCTGCTCCCAGTTAAATGGCTTATCGATTACCTGATCGATTGAATAGTGAAAGCGGCTTAAGACATTCTTATTGACTTTTGATTTCTTGCTCATTCCCCTCACCTACCTTCCTTGTGCTTGAAGTATCTTTTTTTGATCTTTATATTGGATGTCGTATATCCGTTGATACGGTCCTTTATTTTTGAGAAGGAAGTCATGGACGCCCCGCTCAACGATGGTTCCGTTTTCCATGACCAAAATTTCGTCTGCATGTTTCAATGATGAGATTCGATGCGCGATGATGAATGTCGTACGGTCGGACATGACATTTTTCAGCGCCTTTTGAATTCTGAATTCCGTTTCCATATCTACTGCACTTGTCGCATCGTCAAGAATCAAAATCGAAGGATCTGTACAGAGTGCGCGCGCAATCGCAATTCGCTGCTTTTGTCCTCCGGAAAGCCCAAGTCCCCTCTCTCCAAGCTTTGTATCATAACCGTCAGGCAGCTCGGTGATGAACTCATGTGCCTGCGCCATCTTTGCAGCTTCAATGATTTCATCCATCGTTGCTTCAGGTCGGCCGTATGAAATGTTGGCTTTAATAGTAGATGAAAACAGGAAGGATTCCTGGAGTACAACCCCGATATTTTTCCGAAGGGATTTTAATGAATAATCACTTAACGCTTTCCCGTCAATGAGGATTTCTCCTTGAGTTGGTTCGTAAAAGCGTGTCATTAGTTGAGTTATGCTTGTTTTTCCTGATCCTGTACTTCCGATCAGTCCGATGACTTTCCCGCTTTCTGCTTTGAACGATATATCCTCCAAGGCAGCCTCATCGTGTTCTGTGTAATTTAAAGATACGTGATTGAACTCCACTACACCTTTCATCCGGTCTACATGGACAACTGCTTCATGATCCTTGATTTTTTCATCCACTTCCAGGATCTCCAACAGCCTTTCACCTGAAGCTTTTGATTGGGAGAATAAGTTGATGGTGAATCCAAGGTTCATGATCGGCCAGATGATATACCAAACCAGGCTGTAAAACGCGACAAGTTCTCCCGGTTGAAGGTTCCCATTCATGACCAGGTAACCACCGTACGCAAGGAGCATGACGACGCTGACGTTTCCGAGGAACTCCATTAAGGGGAAGTACTTAGCCCATATGTCTGAGGTGAAAAGGTACTTATCTTTATAATCACCATTTGATGTGTTGAATTTATTGATTTGGAACTCTTCACGTGACAGAGATTTGACCGTATTGATACCGCTTATATTTTCTTGGACATTTGTATTCAACTTACCAAACGATTTTCGGATTCCCCTGAATGCCGGGTGTACTGCTTTATCAAATTTATAGACGGTAATAGCCAGAAATGGCAGGGTCACGAGTGTGACGAATGTCAAAGAAGGAGAATAATAAAACATGACTCCGAAACTGACAGTTATTAGTAAGAAGAAACGTAGTAGTTCAGTAAAACCGAATGACAGGAAAAAGCGAAATGCTTCTACGTCGGCTGTCAAACGTGACATTAAGTCTCCAGTCTTGGCGTTGTCATAGTAACTGAATGGCAGGAATTGCAGTTTTTCATACAGTTCGTTTCTAAGCCTGTAAACGGAAGTGATTCCAAATAGATCTCCGCAATACTGCTGAATGAAAGTGGTAATTCCTTTTAGTATCATGATTCCGACAAAACCAAATGCAAGATAAGGAATCCACTGATAGTTGCCTTGCAGAATGACATCATCAATGGTTTTTTGAAGTATGACCGGGTACACTACGGTGATACCGGTTACAAATAAAAGAAAAAACATTGAGATGAAAAAGTATTTCTTATAGGGCCAATAATAGGCTTTTAATTTTTTGAAAGTTTCCATAATTCCTCTCCCTTCCCTAGGTGCGTAAAAAACGACGTATTATTAAATATATCGGGTTTCGAAATATTTATCTACCCTTTTTTAGAATTTTTTACTTTTTTATGAATTGTTTTATATTTTCCCGACTTATCCTTATATTAATAAGAAACAAATAAAAAAAGATCGGCCATAAGACCGATCCATTCTGGATATTCCGCAGGATTATTCGCTTTTTTCCATCTCGCCCAGTACTCTGTTGACACGCTTTTCAAGCATCTTCATACCGCTTCCGCCTGCCTGGAAATGACGGAGGCTGCCATCTTTATCGAACACATAATAGGCAGGTACATATTGATTTTCGAAGGCATCTGTCAGTTTATGCTCACTATCAACAAAAATGGGCTGGGTAATGTCGTGTTCAGCTGCAACCTTTTTGATGTCTTCCAAATTTAAATCGTCTTCAGAGCGCGGCATATGAACAGCCATTACATTCAGCTTGTCACTGTAATTGTCACGGAACTCATTGACTTGAGGCATGGCTTCCTTGCAAAGGTGGCAGCTGACAGACCAGAAATGTATAAGTGTCGGTTTTTCCCCGATAAGATCTTGTTTCGTTACTTCACCGTTTAACCACTCAGTCGCACCGTTGAGTTCAGGCATTTGTTCACGAAGTTTCATGATTAGACCTCCAGTTATTTGTAATAGTATTAATTCAAGATAGAATTCACCAAGATAAGAAAAAGGCCTAACAAACGGTTAGGCCTCTATTCATTTGGAAATTATAAAGTTTTTTGACCTGGCTTCCAGTTAGCCGGGCAAAGTCCCCCGGTTTGAAGCGCTTGAAGAACACGCAGTGTTTCTTCAACGTCACGGCCGATGTTGTTGTGGAATACTACTTGATATTGAAGTTCACCTTCTGGGTTGATGATGTAAAGCCCGCGAAGTGCTACACCCTCGTCTTCGATTAATACTCCGTATTCCTTGGATACACTGTGGTTGGTGTCCGCTGCCAGCGGATATCTCAACTCACCAAGTCCGTTTTCTTTACGGTCAGTGTTGATCCAGGCTAAGTGTGTATGGATAGTGTCTGTGGAGACACCGATAACTTCTGCATCTAAATCTTCGAACTCATCGTAACGGTCTGACATTGCTGTAATTTCAGTTGGACACACGAAAGTGAAATCCATTGGGTAGAAGAACAATACTGTCCATTTGTCATTTTTCATATTTTCTTCAAGTGATACCTTACCAAATTCTTTGTTTGGCATTACAGCGTCCATTTCAAAACGTGGAGCTTGTTTACCTACCATGCGTTCTGCCATGAAAAAATCCCTCCAATGAGTTTTTTATATAATTTTGAGAAAGATACAGGCTGGAGCCTGTCCTTTCTTATTCACAATTTTCATTATAAGGGATTCGTATTTTCCAGTCAATGTTAGATTATAATCAATTTAATATAAAAATGATTATAATTTATTAAATCAATCCCTTATTTGTTTTTCCCTATTAAATAGAAATTTAGTCATCTAAAAAAAGCAAAATCAATATTTGAGCATTTGATTAAAGTTTACCATTTTCCAAGCGGGGAATAAAACAATATGCATTTGCAGATTTCACCTTTGACATAACCCTTATTGCAATGTATATACTATAAAGGTTCATTACTTTTAGAGAAAGGATGTTTTGCTTGAATTACATAGTTGGACTGAATGTTTTAGGCGATAAGATCGCCAATTTCAATTGGGGCGGACTGCTGGTCACCATTGGAATCGGTGCCTTACAGGTTTTAGCGATCTGGATTGCCTTCATAGTGGTAAAAGGAGCAGCAAACAAGGTGCTCGAAAGAATATTTGATAAGTACAGTAAAAGAAATGATGTTTCGGCCGGCAGGGCTCAAACGCTTCAAAGCCTCAGCAAAAATATAGTCGGTTATGTCCTGATTTTTATCTTCTTTGTAACGATTCTACAAATCTTCGGTATTCAGGTAACAGCTATTCTGGCTGGTGCCGGCATCATTGGTCTTGCAGTCGGTTTCGGTGCCCAGGGACTTGTCAGTGATGTGGTCACAGGTTTTTTCATCCTGTTAGAAAAACAAGTGGATGTCGGTGACTACGTTTCCACCGGGAATTTCTCAGGCATTGTTGAAGAGGTTGGACTCCGCACCACTCACATCCGCGGATTTGATGGAACACTCCATTATGTCCCGAACAGGGAAATCACCAGTGTTAGTAATCACTCAAGAGGCAATATGCGCGCGCTTGTAGATATCGGAATTTCTTATGATGATGATATCGATAAAGCGATTGTGGTGCTCCAACAGGTTTGCGACCAGATTGCTCAGGAAGACAACAACATCGTGGATGGCCCCAATGTCATCGGTGTGCAGACACTGGGTGCTTCCGACGTGGTGCTTCGCATCATCGGTAAAACAAAGAATATGGAACAGTGGGGAGTGGAAAGAAAGCTTCGGAAAGCTCTAAAAGAAGCTCTTGACCAAAACGGGATTGAAATTCCTTTCCCTCATCAAGTTTATATCGAGAAGAAAGATCAGTAAATTAAATAAAGCGGCCGGCTCCATCTTTACAGGTGCCGGCCGCTTTTTATTTTATTTCTTCACATTCAAAGACTCAAAGTACTCAGTAAGGAGTGAAATAGCAAAGTCAATTGCTTCTTCTTCCGGGTTCAATTTAGAATGATGCAGCCCATAAGGGGAATTTACACCCAGCCAGAACATGAATCCCGGTATGTTCTCAAGCATGTAACCAAAATCTTCTCCTGTCATAGCCTCTTTGCATAGTACAAGGTGACGGTTATCCGTTTTCTGCACAAATGATATGAAGTCTTTCGTCCATTCCGGATCATTGTATACCTGTTGATACATACTGCCATAATCAACTTCAATGTCACAGTCGTAACTAATTTTCATTCCTTGGATCAGTGCTTCCAATCTTGTTTTCACACTCTTCATCGATTCGGGAGATAGTGTGCGGATCGTTCCTTCCAAGGTGGCGGTTTCAGCAATGATATTTTGAACCGTGCCGCTTTCCATCTTACCAATCGTGATGACTGCGCTGTCCAAAGGATCCACATTCCTTGAAACGATGGACTGCAGCTGGGTCACGAAGTGTGAAGCAGCAACAATCATGTCTTTAGTTTGATGGGGATACGCTGCGTGGCCGCCTTTTCCTTTGAACTTGAGAAACAGCTCGGATGTATTGGCAAATAATAGACCTTCCTTTATCGCGACCGTCCCAACCTCGTATTCAGGGGCTATATGGAGTGCGAAAACAGCATCAGGCATCCATTCCTTCATCTCATCACTTTCAAGCATGGGCTTCGCTCCACCCGGACCTTCCTCTGCAGGCTGAAAAATAAACAATAGGTCATCTTCAATTGGCTGTTCTATAAAATATGTCATGACCCCGAGTGCAATCGACATATGAAAGTCGTGACCGCATGCATGCATGCTTCCAATATGATCCGAAGAGTATTCCAAACCCGTTTCCTCTTTTATGGGCAGTCCATCAATATCCGCACGGTAACCGATGATTCTGGTCGGATTTGTCCCTGCTATTTTTACAAACAATCCGGTCTTCCATTTTTTTATTTCATATCTATGTGAAGGAAGACTGGAAATGTAATCCATTAAATACTTTTGTGTCTTATATTCCTGATATCCCAATTCAGGAATCTTATGAAGGTCTCTTCTGATTGATTTAAAATCTGTTACAGGCATAATGCCCCTCCCTGCCTTTCCTTACTTTCCCTATACAAAAAGAACAGACGAAAGGTTTTTCTTTCCGTCCGTTCTTGCATGAGGCTGTTAAATATATCAGATCTTTACCATGCTTTGTTTTTATACTAAATTAAAGCTGGCGCAGTTCCTGTTTGATTTCGGTTTTTGATTTAGTTTTGTCATCGATGTCTTTTAGCTTCTTGGCAGGTGTGCCGGCTACGACAGTGTATGGAGGGACGTCATCTACGACTACCGCTCCTGCTGCAACCACAGAACCTTTTCCGACCGTTACACCTTCTAATACTACAGCGTTCGCACCGATCACGACGTCGTCTTCAATGATGACCGGCTTCGCTGAAGGAGGCTCGATGACACCCGCAAGGACAGCTCCTGCACCAATATGACAGTTCTTCCCTACGGTTGCACGTCCGCCAAGCACGACGTTCATATCGATCATTGTGCCGGCACCAACCACTGAACCGATATTAATGACTGAGCCCATCATGATGACACAGTTTTCACCGATCTCCACCTGATCCCTGATGATAGCCCCAGGTTCGATACGGGCTTTCACTCCTTTAAGGTCCAATAGTGGAATGGCAGAGTTTCTGCGGTCATTTTCCAGAACATAGTCTTCAATATTCTCACTGTTTTCTTCCAGGACCTTCGAAAGTTCATTCCACTCACCGAAAACCACCCCGGTATTCCCTTCGATGAAGGTTTGTGAAGAGGATCCAAAGTCGATCCCTTCTAAATTCCCTTTTACATAAACCTTTACAGGTGTTGATTTTGTACTATTTTGAATAAAAGAGATAATCTCGTTCGCATCCATCATTTTCATGCTTTTCCCCTCCAAAATTATGTATAAATTCAGATTCTTCCTTGAATTACTTTATCAAATTAAAGGGTAGAAGACAACCAAAAAATCCTGATTATCCAGAATTTCCATCCAGGAATTCTTTTACAATTTCAACAAAAGCATCGACTTGCCTTAGTTGAAAGGCAGATTCATATCCAAGCAGCCATGTATCACGATGGATGAGGGTGTCATGTTCATCGACCAAAGGAAGCTTATAAATATCTTCTTCCATACCATTCAAGGTGATTGCCGGCAGGATGGCATAGCCTATTCCATTCAGCGTCATTTGTTTGCACGTCTCGATCTGGTCAACGACGATTGTACGTTTAGGGGTCGTTTGAAATTGCCGGTGCCACCATTCCTGAATTTCCTGATAATAATTTGAATCACTTTTAAATTGAATGAACGGCCTGTCTGTTTTCATCACTTCCTCAATTGTCTGAATTTCACGATCGACCAGATACAAAGTATCTTGAAATAAATGATGCTTGGGCCCTTTCCAGTCCGGTGTACCTCTGATGATACCGATATGGACTTCATCTTCATAGATGGCTTTGAGGATTTCGCTGCTCCAGCCCGTCATAAGAGAAATTTTGGCGTGGGGATAGGTCTCGACAAAGCGCTTCAGTACTTTAGGGAGCCAATTCTGTCCCACTATTGAAGCACATGCAATCTTTAAAGTACCGTGAACTTCATTTTCCAGTGCCTGGATCTGTTCTTTCACAATCTCTTGTCTCCCGAGCATTTCGTCGGCTAATTTGACGACAAGCTCCCCAGCAGGTGTCAAAGAGAGCCCTTTTTGCGAACGCAGAAAGAGTTTGGTTCCCCATTCTTTTTCTATATTTTGGAGCCGTTGCGACAAAGCTGGCTGAGATACGAAAAGTCTTTCAGCCGCCTTCCGCATATTCATTTCTTGAGCCAATACTTGCAATAATTGATATTCAGTAAATGCCATAAAAACAACCTCATAAGTTTTTCTTATATTATATCTTAATATAAATAGAATTTCATTATCAGATAATATGGAATAGAATGTAAGAAGAACGGTCGGCGAGGTGAAAAAAATGGAATTACTTTTGTTCATAACTGGGATGATTGTTGCATTTGTGGGTACACTGGCAGGAAGCGGCGGGTTGATTGGAATGCCGGTCATGCTTCTTCTCGGCATCCCTGTTCACACAAGTATAGCTACTGCTAAATTCTCAAATATCATCAGTTCATCTTCCAGCTTTGTTTATTTGCTTAAAGACAGAAAAGTGACCTATAGGGAATGCCTCCCCATCCTCCCGCTTGCCTTGGCAGGGGGCATCCTTGGTGCGTTTCTAGCTGATAAAATAAATCCTGCAGTCCTCGAATGGCTGGCTTTTTTCTTTTTATTGTTTGCCCTGCTTTTAAGTTTGCTGAAAGGGATCCAGCCGGAAAGAAAGAAAGGAAAGTACACGCTCCCCTTTGGAAAGCTTTTTTTGATCAGTTCGTATGACGGTTTATTCGGCCCCGGCCAGGCGACGCTCCTCATGTACACGCATCTTAGGCACGGTCTTACTTATCTGAAAACCGTAGCATTGACAAGATTTCAAACCTTTGTCAGCTGCCTCGGTGCTTTTACGATGTATTGGAGCAATGGCCATGTCGAATGGATGACAGCGCTCCCTTTTGCCTTAGGTGCCTTGATTGGGGCCCAGCTGTCTGTCAGATTAGCTTCAAAGGTTTCCATTAAACAAGCAGGGATTTTATTGAATATCATTACATTCATATTAATTTTACAGGTGGGGATGCGATTATTCCTTTAATCCTTTATCCTTTGGCAGAAACATAATCCCAATAAAGCTCATGGCGGCAAAGATGAGGACCACGAGATAAACCGTATGAAGGGAGGACGTTAACCCCTCCTGAAGAGTCTGAAGTAAGCCTGGAGATAAACTGGCTCTTTCTGTTTCGCTTAATAAAGCATTGACTCCATCTATGGACAGTTCACCGCCTGCTTCCGACTCTTGCAGATAATCTTTCAATCTGCTATTGAGAATTCCTCCAAGCAGCGCCGCGCCAATCGTGGTTCCCAGATTCCTCATGAACATATTTGTGGCGGTGGCTATACCCCTTACTTTCCACTCAACTGTTGATTGGATGGAAACGATAAACGCTGTAGAGGATAATCCCATTCCGACCCCGATAAAGAAGGAACCGCATGCAGCCCATAATGGCCCAAAGGAGGGCTGCATAAATACAAAGACAGATGCTCCCACTATTAGAGAAATCCCTCCGATCAAGGAAGTGAAAAAGTAACCCGCTTTTAATAATAAGCGGCCTGCGATTGTAGCGGAAATCGGCCAACCAATCGACATAGCCGTAAGTGTAAATCCAGCAACTGTCGCGCTTCTTTCCATGACCCCCTGAACAAAGGCAGGAAGAAAGCTGGAAATCCCGATCAGCATGATTCCCGTAGTCAGTGACACCACATTTGCTACCAGAATGGAGCGTACCTTCCATAAGTCAAACGGCATCATAGGCTGCGGCGTCCTCATCTCATGATAGATAAACACCCCAAGACCTAAGACCGATGTGCTGACGAGGAGAATCGTCTGCCAGGAGTCCCATGGAAGCCGGACGCCGCCTTCTACCAACACAACCATCAAGGAGGAAACGGTCAATACGAGTAACGCTGCTCCTCCATAATCAATGACTGGTTTTTTCTTTTCAATATTTTCATGTAAGAAAAGCCACAATCCTGCAATAGCGAGAATGCCAAGAGGGATGTTGACCCAGAAAACATAACGCCAGCTTACATATTCAACAAGAATGCCCCCGATAAGAGGACCGCTGATAGCTGATATGCCCCATACACTGGATAGATACCCCTGAATTTTCGCACGCTCTTCTTTCGAATAAATATCTCCTACAATCGTCGTTGCCATCGGAAGAACCGCACCTGCTCCAAACCCTTGGATAAACCTGAAAATGATCAGCTGCGTCATTGATTGTGATAATCCGCAAAGTATTGAACCCATCAGGAAAATGACAATACCAGTCGTAATGATCGGTTTTCTTCCAAATAGATCCGATAATTTCCCATAAATCAATACAGTCACGGCATTCATCAATAAGTATGATGAAAATACCCAGCTATAAAGTGAGAATCCCCCTAAATCGCCAACTATTGCAGGCATTGCCGTCGATACAATCGTCGCTTCAATCGCTCCCATGAACATAGCAAGCATGACGGCTATTAAT
Organism: Bacillus sp. Marseille-Q1617; assembly: GCF_903645295.1. NCBI lineage: Bacteria > Bacillati > Bacillota > Bacilli > Caryophanales > Bacillaceae > Bacillus > Bacillus sp. Marseille-Q1617. The sequence goes on along the minus strand of NZ_CAHJXM010000001.1, from coordinate 1,488,147 downwards.
ACATAAGGTTTTTTTGTCTGCTTCAATCCTTGCTTCCCCAAACTGCTCATTTTGATCTCCTTCAATAAGTCTTCAATGAAAGAGGATGACAAGTTATGCCATCCTCCTTTTTCTATCATGGAGTTCCCCCTTTGGGGTCTCCGTGTTTTGATTACATGTTAAACACTTTTTTCGTACTGATACATTTCAAAAGATATTAGGAATTATAAATGTTCCGTTTGAGCTGTTTCAACATCACTCTTCTGGTCATGATCCCTTCAAAATATTCATCATCGGAGACTACACACAAGAATGGATGATCAATCAACAGCTCCACCGCTTTTTTGAAATCCGCATCGAATGAAATCGTAGGGAAATCACTGGTCATGACTTCCTCCACTTTCATTGATTCAAGCTTCTCAAACTCAAATCGCTCGAGACCCAATACAGCATCAGTTATGAGCGATGAGCTGATAAGACCTTGAAAACGAAATGCAGAATCCAATACCGGAATGGAAGAATATCCGCTTTTTGTCAATAACAGCAAAGCATGTTCAAGAGAATTACCCATTTGTACGTGAGCGACTTTCTCTGATGGAATGATAAAATCTTTAATATTCGTTTCTAAAAATTCCTTACTACTTAATGAAATCATGTAAAACCCCTCATTTTTTTATGAATGTTTCATTCAGCATGTTTCTTAGTGCCAAGCTTTTTTCGATTCATCATGATTGTTAATTTCATTTACAAAAAAGCACCACACTAATTCTAACACAGGAGAAGGAAATTGTAGAAATATCCGCTTCAACAAATAACAATAAATGGATTTACATACATAAAAAAATAACCAAACAAGAGTATGATCTCATCTGGTTATCTTAGTGTTATTCTTGATTTGCTTCCTGCAGCAGTTCGTAGATTTCAATTGCCGTGATGTCGATGTTGTCAAAAGGAAAACTGCTCCCTTTTTCATTCATGACTTCAATTTCGAAGGTATCCTGTTTCGGTAAATACTTTACCTCACAAATCTTCTTTCCGTTGTATTCAAAAAAACGCTGTTGAGTTTCCCCTTGTTCACCTTGTTCTTGCAATGTCTTTAATCTTTGTATGATTCCAAGAAGCTGAGACATAAGCAGTCTCTCCTTTCCTGTTCTATTTCTTTTTTCATAGCTTTTGCATTGTACCAAATTCTATCCTGTTAAATCTAATGTTTTGCCCTAATACTGATAAAAATCCTATATAATGAAAAAAAGTATATATGACTAAGAAAGGATTTGTTAAGATGAGTATCGAGCGTTTAGATTCAAGGATATCATTAGTAGACCTGATGGATTTGTCAATGGAAGCACGGACCGGGAGCTATATCATTCATGAAGAATCACTTGCGATCATTGAAACATCTGCCAGCCCCTCAATCCCTCATCTAAAAAAAGGTCTCTCTAAGTTAAACATTAAATTAGAAGATATTCAATACATAATTCTGACTCATATCCATTTAGATCATGCCGGAGGTGCAGGCCTCTTCCTGGAAGAGTGCCCTTCAGCGACCATCATTGTCCACCCAAAGGGATTCAGGCACATGAATGATCCCTCGAGGTTGATCGCCGGAGCAAAAGCCGTTTACGGTGATGATTTTGATACATTATTTGCACCCATCAAACCAATCCCTGAGAAGCGCATGGTTGTTAAAAATCACGGAGAAACCTTGAAACTGAGTGAAGGATGCACTCTCACTTTTTATAATACGCCCGGGCATGCCAACCATCATTTCAGTATTTACGATCCAGTTTCAGGCGGAATGTTCACTGGTGACACATGTGGAATCCAATATCGGGCAGATGAAGCATCCTTTTATCTCCCTTCCACATCACCCAACCAATTTAACCCTGATTCAATGAAGGAAGCGATCCATTTTTTCAGAGATATGAAATTAGATCGGATCTATTTCGGTCACTATGGGATGACAGAAGAGGTGGAACAGGCTCTTAATGAAGTTGAGGGATGGCTGGAATTGTTCATGGAAAAAGCACAAAAGACATTTTCCCCCAAGGCCTCAATGGACGAAAACGTCGAAAAACTCTCTGCTGAACTATACAATCTGGCAAAAGCTTCTTTTGTTCAAAAGGGCTTGGATCCACAGCACTCACTATTTCAACTCTTGGAACTTGACATGAAGGTTTCTGCAATGGGAATAGTCGACTATTTAACAAAACTACAAAAGGGGAAATGAAAGTTTGAGAAAAGTTACGTTATACACCCAGCCTGATTGCCCGCCTTGCGAGGTAGTAAAGCTCTTCCTGAAAGAATATAAGATCGAATACCTTGAAAAAAATATTAAGGAAGACAACGGGGCAAGAGAACATTTGATCAACCAATTGAAATCCTACTCAACTCCTACCATCACTGTCGACGATACAGTCATATCAGGATTTAACCTGGAAGCGCTCAAAACGGCATTGAATTTATAAAATAAATCACATTAAAAAAGATACCTCATCACCCTGGAGGTATCTTTTTTAATGTTTATTCTTTGTATGACGTGATGTCTCCCGGCAATTCATTGGTTATAGAAGATACTTTCCAATCACCTTTTACCTTTGTTAAAACAACGGCTTCCACTCCCGGCTCTGTTGAGACAGGACCTTTTTCTTCACCTGTCCGTTCTTCCCATATGTACCACTTTCCATCTGCATACTTAACTTTTGTGTGCTCATCGTATTTAAAGAAAGGAATATAGTATGGTGCAAAGTCTGAACCAAACGTTTGAAAGCCATCTTCTACTTTTATGACATTTTCTTCAATAAATGAATCAGACAGTTCTTCTGTAAAGGAAGAATTAAGCTGGTTTTCAATGGCTTCCAGTGATTGAGGCTGTTCACTTAATGAAACTTGGGTTTGGAACGCTTCCTTTACTAAAGCCAGTGCCTGCTTTTCCTTGAAAGTGGACGCCTGGGTCTGATTGACTTGTCCGCACGCTGCTGAAACCAATCCGATGATCATAAATAAGAGCAATAATCTTCTTTTTTCCATTTTATTCCCCTCCTTAAAATAATTAGATGAATATATTGTAGCAACTGAAATTTGTCGATTGGCTAAGTTTTGTTCGAATAATCTCTACAAGGATTGACATCGTTTTCACTTATTTGTAAATTTCCCGGTGAAATTGGAAGTTAAACACTATGAGCACTGGAATATCTAACCAGAAAAAGAGGCTGGGAAAAAATTAAAAACCCGAACCAATTTGCCATTTAAACTACAAATCGGTTCGGGTTTTTACTTACACTATATCTCTTATATCCCAGCCTCTTTTTTACTAACATGGTTTCGGTAATTAGCCCTGACCGTTTCCGTCCAGCAGTCTAACATATCCCTCAAGCCTTGCCGGGGCAAAATTAATACGAAAAATTAAAGGAAAGATACAAAATCATGACGACCACGAAAACGGTAAATACTAAGATCGCGAGAAATACCGGATTCCGAATGAAGGGATGCTGCTTAACAGCCTCCGGAATATCTGTGTCGAAATCACCTTTTAACCGCTTCTCCTGCCCTGCAACCTTAAATGTATAATAAACTGAATATCCAGCTACTGCTATTGCAATTAATGAGAGCAGTATAATAAAAATACTCATCCATGCCCCTCCTTTTATTGATCCATTACAGATAATTTCCCCTAATGGGAAAACCCTATTCAAGGAAAAGTGGATGTGCTTCCATTAGTATAGGAGGCAGGTAAGAAAATTTGGTTTGAGGTCTATCTTGGCAAAATGCTTCTAATAAAGAAGGCTTTCTTCTTCAAATAAAAACTCATAAGATAAATCCATGAAAAGATATAATCCATTTCCAAATGGATAAGAGTAGGTGCGGATTGGTTCCCCAGAATCAATATCACTATAGATATCCGACAATAATCCTTTTTTATTGATTCTCATTCGGAGAATGTTTTCCAAGAAATACGGGCGCCAGCTCCAATTCTTCCCCTTGAATCTCTGATGGAGCTCCCATTTACCATGTACTTTCAGGATATTGCTTGTGACCTGAAACCCATTCTCATCGCACATATACAATCGAAAACACTTATCTGCAAATGTGACTGCGAGTCCGGTGAGCAGTTTATCAAAGTCTTCTGTTTGTTTTTTCAGCTGTGATAACGTTTGGGTGATCTCTTTATGTAAATCATCCGCGAATTGATAACCTGCTTCTAAATGTTTCTTTTCATAACGAATGTAATCCTCGCATTTTTCCTTTAGTTTGTCTTTAAGGATTTCACTTTTCAAGAAAGTAGCTGAAGGGTGCTTTAGATAATATCCCTGATAAAATCTGCCTCCATTCAACCATGCAAATTGCAGCTGATAATTAATTTCTATATTCTCGAACAGGAGTGAAGCTCCAATTTTTCTGGCAAGCACGGAAAGACTGAATAATATATCTTTGTACATCTTGTTTCCTGCGTCATTTCGAAGTTGTGAGAGATCGACTTTCAGAATATCGGGAGAAAAATGTGACAGTCTGTCAAGCTCCCCCATGTTCCCGCCAACATTGTCGATGGCTACTTTAATTCCATACGTTTTATAATATAAAAGAACATGTAAAAGCTGTTCGAAATCGCCGTGAAACGTCTTCTCGGAAAGCTCTAATACTATACGATTCAACTGAAGTCCTTTGTCTTTATAATCCAGCAGTAATTCCAGGAAGGATTCCCCATGGTCGAACATGAGCAGCCTGGCATCACGGTTAATAAAAATCAACCCTTCCTGATTAGCTGAAATGAATTGATTGAGTGCCTTTCTAGTCACATTTTCATCGACTTCCATCTTATATTCATCTGGAATATCATTACCCGTGAAAAAAGGGCCAAGGCTTACCGCCTCCCCATTCTCATGGATGATTCTGCCCAGCACTTCATAGCCGATTATTTTATGTTCATCCGCGCTGAAAACCGGTTGAAAATAAGGAATGACTTTCTCAATATTTGAAATGATATCTAAGGGATCCATAAGCACTCCTCCAACCTTAAACATTTTTTTGCATAAGTATAACATATGAACCCTTAGTGTTAAGCTTAAATGATCGAAAAATCAGCAAAAAAAGAATGCAATCACTTAAAAGCATTCTTCTCACCTGACAAAGCTGCCTTTGTGGAATTTACTTACTTAAAGTGTTTGCATTCTGACTGCCTGCGGTTTTATTTATCATTATGTTCATTCAAAAGCTTACATGATGGATATTAGAATGGAAATTGATTCAACCATTGACCTCCATCCAATGTGATGCATTCTCCATTCATATATGCTGCTTGTTCAGAAGAAATGAAGTAAGCAAGTCCCGCAATTTCTTCAGGGGTCCCGAGCCGCTTTAGAGGCACGCTTTCAATCGTACGTTTGGCAGCTTCATCTGAGACCCATAGCTTTTCTGCCCCTCCTGTTCGTTCAATCGGTCCCGGGGCGATGGCGTTGGTACGTATTCCATACTTGTGACCCCATTCAACAGCAAGCGTTCTCGTCAAAGATAAGACACCCGCTTTTGCCGCAGCTGAGTGGGCTACCCCGGCTCCGGCATTCCATGCATATGTAGCCACCATATTGATAATCGACCCTTTTTGCTTTTCTGCAATCCAATGATTGCCCACTGCATGGGAACAAAGGAATGTTCCATTCAGAACGATATCAATGACAGATTTCCATCCGTTAGGAGTCATTTTTTCAACAGGGCAGATAAAATTTCCGGCTGCATTGTTGATCAACACATCAATTCTACCGAACTTCTCTGCTGTGAATTTAACCATTGCCTCAGAGTGCTCCTGTTCTCTCACATCCATCTGAAATACTTCCAGTTCCCCTTCAAGCGCTGCGAATTCTTCTTTTACTGACTGCAGTCTCTCTTCATTCCGCCCCGTGATGACGACATTCGAACCCTTTTCCAGGAAAAATTTCGCCATATATTTCCCCATACCATTGGAGCCTCCAGTGATGATCACCGTTTGTGTTTCTCCCATTATACATATCCCCCTTTAAAGTGAATGAATATTCACTCATTATTTTATCACAAACCGTTTCCAAACAGCCAGCTTTGAGACATAAAAAATCCGGCACATGATGAAAATCACGTGCCGGACAGGTCATTTAACTATCTTGATTATTAACAATGGTTTCATGAAGCTGCGCTAAAGCTTTAATAATCGTCTTATTCCTTCTATATCCTTTCGCTTCGACAGAAACATGATCAAATGTAACGATGACTTTACCTAAAGATCGAGGAGTATGAAATCCTTGTACATACACCTTGACAGTCCCTCTATCGGTAGGGAGAAACAGGATTTCCATTTGCTTCTTCTTCATCTTAATCCCTCTCCTTTAAAAACATTGCTCTAGTAGAAGGGCTTTCGATTTCTGCTCCGATTCATTCCGTACTGAAGCGAAGCGAATGATCCGGCCCTCGTTTTAACATAAGTCATCGCCCTGCACCTGTCAAATCCTAAGATTATCAGAATGCTTCCGTTTAAGCATGGACATAATGCTCTAATTCTTCGGGACCTTTTGGCTTACTGAAGTAAAAACCTTGCGCTTTCTGGCACTTTGCTTCTCTCAGGAAATGAACCTGACCCTCTTTTTCCACACCTTCTGCAATCACTTCAAGGCCGAGACTGTGGGCGAGATGAATGATCGTTGTTGTAATGGCCGAATCTTTTTGACTGGAGCCGATTTCCCTAACGAACGACTGATCTATTTTAAGGATGTCGATAGGAAATCTTTTCAAATAATTTAGAGATGAATAACCCGTTCCAAAATCATCCACGGAAATAAATACACCAAGCTCCTTTAGTTTCTTGAGCACTTTTAATGTTTGCTGAGTATCCTGCATGGCTCCCTCGGTAATTTCAATTTCCAAGCATGCAGAGGGAATTTCATACTTGTCAAGGTACCCTCTTATCGTTTCCACAAGCTGTTCTTGAAGAAATTGTTTGGGAGATATATTTATCGCAATCCTTACGTTTTTATAGCCCTTTTTCCTCCAATTCTTTAATTGCATGCAGACTTGCTCCAGCACCCACTCTCCGATTCCGTGAATGAGTCCGGTTTCTTCTGCAAGCGGGATAAACTGTCCCGGTGATACGAAACCGAACTTCCGATTATTCCAGCGAATCAACGCTTCAAAACTGTCGACATTGCCAGTTGATAAATTCATCTGAGGTTGATAGTGAATATACAATTCTTCCTTTGCTATCGCTTTTCTCAGATGTGATTCCATTATAATATAATTGGGAAAGCTTGATTCCATGTGAGTTTGATAAAACCTGAAATGGGCCCTCCCTTTTTCTTTTACCTGAAACAGAGCCTGTGCAGCCTTTTGGATGAGGGAATTGGCATCATACCCATCCGCAGGGTAACGGCTTACCCCGATGGAAGGACTGATATAGAATTCCTGACCATCTATCGTAAATGATTGATGAAATAACGACAGTACTTCCCCTGCTTTTTTCTTTGTATCTTCCAAGCTGCTATTCTTCAATAAATAAATGAACTCATCGCCCCCTTGTCTGTATAGAAGACAATGCTCATCAGTCAAGGTCACCAAGCGTTCTGATATTTTATTAAGGAAGCGGTCTCCCCCTTTTAATCCAAGGGTATCATTCACAAATTTAAATCGATCTAAATCCAAGTATAAGACCGACAGCTCCTTCTCCGTATCCTCCATCGATTGAATGAACAGGGGAAGATGCTCATCTAAAGCTTTTCGATTCCAAAGCCCGGTCAACTGGTCATGAAGTGCCATATAATGAATCATTTCATTTTGCTCGTAAGAAATTGTATTATCCTTGACAATGATATAACATCCGTCAAATTTCTCTTTTACCACAATCGGGACCGCTTTCAGGCTTGTTACTTTATCCTTCCTTTTGCTGGTTTTCATCAAACAATGCTCTAAAGTAGCCGGCGTGCCTCTCAATGCCTTTTCCAATGTGTGCTGCAGGTCCTCCTTGACCGATGAGTGAAATAGCTCAAAGATACTGTAATTCATCAATTGTGTTTTGGTATAACCAGTCAGTTGACAGCCGGCAATATTTGATTCCTTTATTACCCCATTCGAGTCCAAAATAAAAATGGCATCTAAATTATGTTCAATGATCGATTTATATCTGTTTTTTGCATTTGTAAGCCTTCTCTTTTCTCTCATCAGGGGTGTGACATCTCTCGTGATGGACACAACATATTCTATTTCTTCCGATTCATTTTTGATAGGGGTTAAAATCGATTCATTTACTACCTGTTCCCTTCCTGGAAGCATGATCGTGTCCCTGAAGATAATGGTCTCTTCATTTTCTACCAATTGAACATACTTTTCTTTGAGACGTGCTGCCAGTTCTCCTGGAAGCACATCATCCAGCAGCCTTCCCATATCTTCATTTTTTATTTCCGTACTTCTCTTTGCAGATTCATTTATATATACATAACGAAAGGAAGGTCCTTCCTCGACTTTCATAATAAAGATCAAGTCATTTATATTTTCCAAAACAACTTCTTTTAAAACAGTGTCTAACTTTTCATTTTCTTGTTTCTTGTTTAATACCTGCATGAATTTCATCCTCATCGCGTGAACTTGGTTGATTATATTCTCCTATATACATTGTACTAGTAAATGGTCACATTTCCTATAAACATGTGTGAAAATTCAATATTTACTGCATCTTTAGTATTTTAGACCCGTAAATCCTCTTTGTTGCTTTTTCTTTATAAACAGGCTCACAGTGAAGAACCTGACCATAGAATAATAAGAATAGAGAGGAGGTTATTCATGTATCATCGCTCGTTTAACCCTTATAATCATTACATTAACCCGGCCATGAGAGGTTACGATCAGCGTTTCTTTCCTTTTTTTGGTCTTCCGTTTATAGCTGGGGGTTTAGCTGGTCTCGCCATCAGTCCATTCTTATTTAACAGACCTTGCTGCCCGCCGTACTATCCGCCTTACCCGCCTTATGGACCTTATGGAGCCTATGGAGCTTATGGAGGCGCACCATACGGTGGCAATGGGTACGCTCCTACCCCGTATAATGTAACAGAAAATATCAATATCTACCCGCAAACACCCTAAAGCGGAGGCGGCTCGCCCAGCCCCGACAAGCATAAGGTGAATGGGCCGGGAAGGCGCTTTTTGCCTTCTTGGACCATTTAACTTATGACCTCGAGGGGCTAGCCGCCGGAGCTGGATATCACCTAAAGCGGAGGGGCTTTGCTCAGAGGCGTGTGGCATAAGACGAAACGGCCACGAAGGCGCTCTTTGCCTTCTTGGACGGTTTGACTTATGACATGTGCCTCTAAGCCCCGGAGCTGGATGACCCTAAAGCGGAGGCGCCTCGCCAAGCCAATAACCAATCAACATATTAACCCAAAAGAACTGATCATTTACATGATTCAGTTCTTTTTAGTTTTTTGAAAAAATTGAACATTTTCTAACAATAAATTATTTTCATAACCTTTCCAACCATAGGAAAAGAATGTATAATAGTAGGGAATAAAACAGAAAGGAGCTAAAAACTTGAGAAATCCTAGTAAAAATACCCCTTCCTCCACATCAGTAAATACCCTCTCTCAAGCTATTTTCACTGTTAATCGCCATGCCAAGACTGCCGGTAACCCAAAATATTTGTATGCATTAAAAAAACGTGCATTGATGAAGATGATCCGTGAAGGAAAAGCCAAAAAAGTAGGACTCCATTTTTCAAAGAATCCTAAATTCAGTCAGCAGCAATCAGATGTCCTGGTTGATTGCGGTGAATACACCTTCCACATACCTCCTTCAAAAGAAGATTTTAAACAATTGCCGCACCTGGGGACACTCGACCAATCCATGAGGAACCCGAAAAGTAAAATGGGCCTTCAACAGGCAAAAGGCATCTTGGAAGACTATACCGGAATGTCTGATACTGATGATAAACGTAAAAAACATGGAAAAAGCAGTTATCAAAAACCTGTATTTAAAAAGCTGGGTGACAGCTTCTTTTAATACCTTGAGAATTTAGCGCATTAACGCATATCCACTCTAAAGGGTGGAAATGGCTGTATGATTGAACAATCATACGGCCATTTTTATTTCAATCACAATACGAACTGATCAATCCTCGTTATCAGCTCTGCTATTTCAGGCTTGCTTACTTGTTCCTCCGCCCCCACCATCTCACCTTTATGCCTTAAATCATTTGTAATCAGTGAAGAAAAAATGATGACCGGCAGCTTCTTTAAGACAGGATGACTTTTAATTCTCTTTGTAAGATGGTGGCCGTCCATTTGAGGCATTTCAATATCAGTAATCACCAATCCGACTGATTCTTCGATAGGGCCGGTTTCTTTTGCAAGTGATTCCAGATAAGCCAATGCATCAGACCCATTCTCAAAAAATTCAACCGAATCGTATCCCGCCTCAGTCAATGTGTCATGCAGAAGTTTTCGAAGAAGCGGCGAGTCTTCAGCGGCCACTATTCTTTTATCTCTTCTTTCTCTTGGTCCGAGTTTTTTCAATTGATCGACGTGTATTCCGGATTCAGGATTGATTTCAACCATGATACTTTCAAAATCCACCATGAGGACCATAGAATCTTCACGCTTCACCACCCCGATGATTCCTGATTTGATTCCAGAGTACATCTCCGATGGTTTTTCAATCTGGTCCCATGAAATTCGGTGAATCTGAGTAACATTATGTACATGGAAAACCACTTTTTGTTTATTGAACTCAGATACGATAAATTTTGACTGTGGTGATTCTTTTTCTTCCAGTCCCAGAACTCTTGCCATATCCACAACGGGAAGAACTTCTCCCCGCAATTGAATCAGTCCCTTTACATGAGGATGAGAGTGCGGGATAGGAATGATTGGGGTGGGTAGAATGATTTCCTTCACCTTTATTACGTTAATTCCAAATTTATTATCTTGAACTTCAAATTCAACCAGTTCAAGTTCATTTGTCCCGCTTTCCAGCAGGATCCCTTTTGAATCATTCAATTTCAAAACGTCCTTCCCTTAAATAATGCATTGTTCATATGTTTTTAAAAACCTCACATATTTTATATCGAACAATTCCTTCACTTGTTTACACATTTTTGCAGTATTACAAAAATCCAAGCTTATCCTATAATACATTTTCATTACATACATCAATACCGAATCAGCAAACTAATGGTAGGAGGTGTATACAAATGCCAGAGAGACGAGATACGGAGAATAGAAGGATTCTCGATTTTGAAGAAATAAATGGTCACATTTTGCCAGCACAGTATTCAAACCCTCTATTAGCAATTGGAAAGAATAAAGAGGGGAATGATGATTTTGATGAGGTCTTTTATGTAGAAGGCAAAAGAGGTGTTGACCGCGACCAAGATGAAAATTCAAAAAAGTAATGCAACACTTCATTAAAAAAAGCGATTGGGGATAGAACCTCCAATCGCTTTTTCGTACTTATACTTATATATTACACGCCTCTTTTATTTCCCCAAACAAGCGTGTGAAGCTGTGGGAGAACCCTGACGTGATTTAATTCTTCATCATTTGAGACCCTATCAATCAATGCTTCGTAATCATTCAGTAAATCAGAAACCAATTGTTTTGTATTTTCTTCCATCACTTTTGGATTTCCAGTCTGGATATAGAAAGGGATTGACGGGTATCGTTGATGAACCACCTTTGCATATTGCAGATCTTCATCATTAAAGACAACCACTTTCAAACTGATGTTGGAGTCGTTGTCCCTCAAATTTTGAACGATAAAGTCCAATTTTTCAAAATCCGTTTTCATATGGGAACTTGGCGGTTTGGGTGAGATGGTTAAATCATCGATATCATAGAACCAATCCTGCCATCTGCTTCCTTGCGTTTCAAGTGCTGACTGAATGTTTTTCTCTTTAAAGATGGTCAATAGCTCATTTAAACTCGTAAGGAGAGCAGGATTCCCTCCAGAAATCGTCACATGTGAAAAACGTTCTCCGCCTATTTCTCTTAATTCATTCCATATCTCTTCAGCTGTCAGGAGCCTGATATCGTCTTTCGCAGAGCCGTCCCAGGTAAATGCTGAATCACACCAGGCACAGCTATAGTCACATCCTGCCGTTCTCACAAACATCGTTTTTTGTCCGATGACCATGCCTTCTCCTTGTATGGTCGGTCCGAATATCTCTAAGACAGGGATTTTTTTCATGATGCTCTCCCCTTTTTAGGTCTGTAGATTACATAGGATGTGGGTGTCTCCCGCAAAAACACCTGAAGGCACTGAGGCCGATGCGCCAACGTATCCAAATGCTGCTGCACAATCTCACACACCGTCTTGGCTACTGCTTCAGTGGTCGGGAATTTCATGGGATCATGATTTGAAAATCGGCTGTCTTCATTCAGGAGAGAGTGATCGAACCGCTTATGAATCAACTTTTTGATATGTTGAAAATTAATAAGAAAGCCGGATTCATCCAGTTCATTTCCCCCGATGGTGATATTAGCAAAGTAGGTATGACCATGCACCTTCTGACAATCACCTGCATCCTCGTGTGGTATATAATGTGCTGCTGCAAAATGCATATCTTTATTCAGTTCGAATTCAAAACCATGTTGAGGAGTCGGATATATTTGCTGCAGCATTATTCCTCTCCTCCTTTTTTACTCTCTAAATAATCACTCAAACCTCTTTGTCTCAATTCACAGGCAGGACATTCACCGCACCCATCACCTTTTACACCATTGTAGCAGGTTAACGTATTTTCCCGGATATAATGCAGTGCATCGAGGTGATCGGCCATTTCCCAAGTCTGGGCTTTATTAATCCACATTAATGGAGTATGAATCACAAATTGTTCATCCATTGATAGATTCAAGGAGACATTCAGTGATTTCACAAAAATATCCCTGCAATCAGGATATCCACTGAAGTCTGTCTCACAGACACCGGTTACGATATGTTTTGCACCGATCTGCTTTGCTAACACACCTGCAAATGACAGAAATAACAAGTTTCTCCCAGGCACAAATGTCGAAGGTAATTCACCTTCCTCGTGAATGATCTCTTCATCATTCCTCGTCAATGCACTAGGTGCGAGCTGGTTCAATAAACTCAAATCCAGTACATGATGCGGAACATCTAAATCCTCCGCGATTTCTTTTGCACAGTCCAGTTCAGCCACATGCCGCTGTCCATAATTAAACGTCACTGCTTCCACTTCTTTAAATTGTTTTTTTGCCCAGAACAGACAAGTGGTACTGTCCTGCCCGCCGCTGAAGACGACTAAAGCTTTTTCTTGATTCATTGCCATTCTCCTCTCATTCTTTAGGCATTGATCCCCCGCCTTAAAAAGAAGAAAAAAGATTCTCTATAACTCTATAATCATGCTCTTCCCTCTGAATCTGTCTCCTGCCAGAGTGAAAGCTGTATGGAACAGCTTGAGAAAATCTGCTTAAACAAAAACAAACGACACCTAAGGATGCCGTTTCCCTTAGTTTTTTATAGAGGGTTGTGCTAGAACCTCTCGGGAAATTAAGTAATCCCAATTCTTCTTTTGTCCTCATCCAATATACCGCGTTTTCGAGTAAAAATCCACCGTTTAACTGAATTTTTCATTCCCGGAACACCCGAATATAATTTCATTCACTTGATTGGTGCGGATGGTAGAACTAGTATAATGTATAGACAAAAAAAAGTGGGGTATCTAAATGCTGACAGAATTAATGGAATTCATATTGGAAATCGACAAATTGAAAAATATTGAGCGCCGTACCTATATAAGTAACAAGAAACGGAGGGAAAACAGCGGGGAACACTCATGGCATGTCGCAATAATGGCGATGACTTTATTCGAAGCGTATGAAAGAAAAGAAGAAACAAATTTATTTACTTCATTAAAAATGTTACTTTTGCATGATGTGGTCGAGATTGATGCAGGAGACACATATGCATTTGATTCTATCGGCTATCATGACAAAGCAGAAAGGGAGCAGAGGGCAGCTGACAGACTGTTCGGTATACTTCCCGAATCAATATGTAAGGAATATCGTGCATTATGGGAAGAATATGAAGAGGGAGCAAGCAATGAAGCAGTCTACGCGCATATGATCGATCACATCCAACCGCTTTTATTGAATGTCGCGACAGAAGGAAAGTCATGGAAGGAACACGGGATAAAAGCTTCTCAGGTCCTAAAGAGAAACGAATGGATAAAGGAGGTATCCCCAAGCATCCATTCACAGATGGAGAAATGGGTGAATACCGCCGTTGAAAATGCATGGCTGATGCAGGTGAAAAAATAAAGAACGAGCGGACATACAACTGTTCGCTCGTTCTTTATTCATTGGATATAACAAATCCTTCAAGTCCATTCAGATATTTGCATCAGAATTATTTTAACTTAAGAAGCCTTCTTTTCCGCCTTCTTTTCCTAGTCCCGAATTTTAGCCACCCTATCTTCACAAAGAAGCCAAACATGATGAACGCAATCACAGCCATTACTCCTAGCACGATGAAATACCCGTTATGCTCATTCAATTCCGGCATGTAAACGAAGTTCATTCCGTAAAGTCCCGCAATAAAGGTAAGAGGCATGAAAATCGTCGTGATGACCGTTAACGTCATCATGATATTATTCATTTTATCAGAATTGATAGAGAGATAATTATCGCGTATATCTGCAGAAAATTCACGATATGACTCCAGCATCTCAACTTGTTTGATCAGGTGGTCATACACATCGTTAAAGTATAATTGCTCTTCTTTCAATGAATTCAACCTGCCCGAATTACTGATTCTGTACAGCAGGTCCCGCATCGGTATAAGGATTCTCCTCAATTTGGACATTTCATGACGGATATCGAATAATTCATCCATCAGATTTGAATCTGAATCCTCGTTCGTATTTTCTTCAATGGTATTTAAGCGATCTTCAATGCTGTAAATCAAAGGAAAATACTCATCGACCAGCCTGTCCACGATACCATGCATGATGGTAAACGGACTTAGCTGTCCACCTTCTTCTTTTACCGTCTTCCATAAGTTATTTATTTCTTTAACCGGTTCTTTATGGAATGTAACGATGAATCTTGAATTCACGAAGAGATTTACTTCGTATGACTCAAGTGTCGTGCGCCTGATCGCATGCATCAACACAAAAATATACCCATCATAAAAATCCAATTTAGGTCTCTCACTAAAGTCATCCAGGCAGTCTTCTATTGCAAGAGGATGAAATTGAAAGAAACGTTTCAACATACGAATATCCCTTTCGGTCGGTTCGTTAAAATCGACCCAATACCATTTCACATCACTTTCCTTAACTCTCGATACCGGCACATCTTGGAGAACATCCCCATTATTTAAAATTGCAGTCGTTCGAATCATTGCTGTAATCACCTTCAAGCCTATCTTTACTTTTCTATCCATTCCCCTTTTTTATTCAATTCAAACAAAAGCATACCTTTGGTCCAATAAAAAATGATAAAATATGTTACAAATGATAAAAGTAGGTGTACATCTTGGAACAATACTTAAATCCTAATGTAAAGGACATCAAAATCTCAGGTATCCGAAAGTTTTTTAACATGGTGGCTGACATAGAAGGCATGATCTCCCTCACTATAGGACAGCCTGACTTTCCCACTCCTCTACATGTAAAGGAAGCTGCAAAGAGAGCAATAGATGAAGACTTTACTTCCTATACGCATAATGCTGGATTTCTACAGTTAAGAGAAGCTGCATCCGCTTATGTTGGTTCAAAATATAATGTGCATTATCAACCTGAATCCGAAGTGATAGTGACAAGTGGTGCTTCCCAGGGAATCGATGTAGTGCTTCGTTCGATTTTAGAACCAGGAGATGAATGTCTACTTCCCGGCCCTGTATATCCCGGGTACGAACCCATCATCCATCTGTGCGGCGCAAAAGCCATCCATATCGATACAACAGAAAACGGGTTCAAGGTCAGTGCAGAATCAATAAAGAAACATATGACAGATTCCACAAAATGCATCATCCTTCCATATCCTTCCAACCCTACTGGGGTCAGTTTGACTGCAGCAGAATTAAAGGAGATTGCCTCCGTACTCAAGGGCCGAGGAATCTTTGCAGTTGCAGATGAAATTTATAGTGAATTGACATTCGATGGGGCTCATCGTTCGATCGCTGAATTTCTAAGAGATCAAACAATCATGATCAATGGCCTTTCAAAGTCCCACAGTATGACAGGCTGGAGAATAGGGATGATCTTTGCTCCGGAATGTATAAGTAAACACTTACTGAAGGTCCATCAATACAATGTGTCCTGTGCTTCTTCTGTCTCCCAGAAAGCAGCATATGAAGCTTTGACAACCGGTGTAAATGATGCTGATGAGATGAAAAAGGAATATAAAATACGAAGAGATTATGTATATAAACGGTTACAGGAAATCGGATTTCATAATCTCGTCCTTCCTGATGGTGCTTTTTATTTCTTTGTTAAAATCCCGGACATGATTGATATGACATCATTTGAATTCGCCCTTGCCCTTGCACAGGAAGAAAAAGTGGCTGTGGTCCCCGGAGACGCTTTTTCAACATATGGCGAAGGATATATACGCCTTTCATATGCATGCTCGTTGGAGCAGTTAAAAGAAGGTCTGTCACGGATTGAGTCATTCGTCACCAAACACATGTAAAAAGGACAGACCTGTCAAGGTCTGTCCTTTTCTATTACTTTTTATATTCTCCGTTGTTTTTAGATGCTTTTTCTTTTTTGGCTTTATCTTTGTGAATCTTATTCGTTGCTGCACTGCCAAATTCGTGTGCGAACTCTTGATTCAACTGGGAAGAATCAAATCCCTTTTTATTTTTTTGCTGCGGGTCGTTCTTCTTTGTGCGTTTTGCCTTTTCCCTCACACCCTCTTCACTTTTTGTATTTCTTTGCAGAAACACTATAGTTATTATTTATCTGTCAAAGGGAAATATTCAATTCAAACCTACGGGCAAAAACTGTCATTTAAATGCACAAAAAAAAGACTGCTCAGCAATATACTGAGTCAGTCAAAAAAAGGAAAAGGGGGTGTTAGTGAGAAATTAATCTCCAATTTCATGCTTGCTTATAGATTACCCGCCTTTCAGAATAACTAAACCTTTTATTTTTAATTTTTTTATTTATTTCTTTACAGAAAAAGCTGCTTACAAATTATTTTTGTGAAATACCTTTAAAAAAGCGCTTTCATCAAGTATAATGAACAAGTAAATTCTGATAAATGAGGTTCTGTCATGTATCGTAAAGAACAGTTTGTTTTCAGAAAAGATCAAGTGCATCAAGCCGTTATCCGGAATTATACAGAGTCTGATTTCGATGAACTCATTCGGATCCAGCAACGGGCCTTCCCTCCGCCTTTCCCTGAGGAGTTATGGTGGGATAGGGATCAATTGGAGAATCATATAAAGCATTTCCCATTAGGTGCCCTTTGTGTAGAGATTGACGGGCAAATAGCTGGCAGTATGACTGGTCTTATTGTCGACTTTCATTCCTCCAGACCTGATCATACCTGGGATGAAATGACGGATGAAGGCTACATCCGGACACATAATCAGAATGGAAATACCCTTTACATAGTCGACCTCTGCATCGATCCTGATTTCCGCGGATATAAACTTGGAAAAGTATTAATGAATGCCATGTATGAGATTGTGGTTCATTTGCACCTCCACCGTCTTCTGGGCGGCGGCCGCATCCCTACTTACCACAAGTTTTCTCATCTCTTTACTATTGAGGAATATGTTAAAAAATTAACTGCCGGCGAATACAAAGATCCTGTCATAACATTCCTGCTTCAATGCGGAAGAACGCCGTTAAAAGCAGTAAAAGGCTATCTTGATGATGAAGAATCCTGCGATTATGGACTATTGATGGAATGGAAAAATCCTTTCATTCATTGGACATAAAAAATAGGATTGAAAGAGTACTCTCTTTCAATCCTTAGAAAAGGGGGAAATGAGAATGAAAAGGCCGTTTGGGTGCCTCAACTTCTTATTCTTTATTACATTACCCCCCGTTACCGATAGTTAAACATTATTTTAACTTTGGGAAACAGCTTTTTCAACCGCTTTGATGACCTCGTCATTTGTGTCTAGTTGAAGCACTTCTTCAGCAAGCTTTTTCATATCGCTTTGATTCAGACGATGGATTTGGGAACGTGCTCTTAAAATGGATGTAGCACTCATTGAGAACTCATCCAAACCTAGCCCAAGTAAAATAGGCACGGCAATTTCATCGCCAGCCATTTCACCGCACATACCTGCCCATTTGCCTTCATTGTGAGCTGCATCAATGACCATTTTCACAAGGCGCAGAATTGCAGGGTTGTATGGCTGATACAGGTAAGACACGCGTTCGTTCATACGATCGGCTGCCATTGTATATTGAATCAAGTCATTTGTGCCGATTGAGAAGAAATCGACTTCCTTGGCGAATACATCAGCCATGACAGCAGTCGATGGAATTTCAACCATGATTCCCACTTCCATTTTGTCGGCTACTTCTGTACCTTTATCCACGAGTGATTTTTTCTCTTCTTCAAGAATCGCTTTTGCTTCTCTGAACTCCTGTAGATTTGAAATCATCGGGAACATGATCTTCAAGTTACCATAAGGACTCGCCTTCAATAATGCTCTTAATTGGGTACGGAAGATTTCCTGCTCGTCCAGACAAAGACGAATCGCACGATACCCAAGGAATGGATTCATTTCCTTAGGAAGGTTTAGATATGGAAGTTCTTTGTCGCCCCCGATATCAAGCGTACGCACAACAACAGGTTTGCCCTCCATGCCTTCAAGCACTGCCTTATAGGCTTCGTATTGTTCTTCTTCAGTCGGAAGCTCATCGCGCCCCATGTATAGGAATTCTGTACGATAAAGTCCTCCCCCTTCACCGCCGTTATTCTTTACACCTTCTAAATCTTTAGGCGTTCCGATATTCGCTGCCAGCTCTACATGTTGACCATCTTTGGAAACGGTCGGCTCGTTTACAAGCTTAGCCCATTCCGCCTTTTGTTCTTCATAGCGTGCATGCTCTTTTTTATATTCTTCAATGACCTCAGGCGTTGGGTTAATATGTACTTCCCCATTTAAGCCGTCAACGATTACCATGTCACCATTTTCAACAGAGGAAGTAATAGATTTTGTACCAACAACCGCAGGGATTTCCATTGAACGAGCCATAATGGCAGAGTGAGATGTTCTGCCTCCGATGTCGGTTGTAAATCCTTTTACAAACTGACGGTTTAATTGTGCAGTGTCAGATGGAGTCAGGTCCTCTGCAATGACAATCACTTCTTCAGTCACCATACTTGGGTTGGCAATTTGAACTCCAAGTAAATGTGAAAGGACGCGCTTGGTTACGTCTCTGATATCCGCTGCACGTTCTTTCATATATTCATTGTCCATTGACTCGAACATAGAAACGAACATGTCAGCAGTTTCTTTAAGTGCAAATTCAGCGTTTACACTTTCAGTTTTCACTTTATCTTCAATAGGTGTCAGTAATTCTGGATCGCTTAATACTAAAAGATGTGCTTCAAAGATTTGGGCTTTGTCTTCACCTAAATCTTCCCTTGCCTTATCCCTGATCGCTTCAAGCTCTGATTTAGAAGTTGAAATCGCCGCCTGAAAACGAGCTACTTCTTCATCTGCATTTTCAACAGACTTCTTTTCGAAATTTAAATCAGGTTCTACCAGACGATAAGCTTTAGCAATGGCAATCCCGTTAGATGCCGCAATGCCTTTTAAGATGCTTGACATTACTCAGCTAAACCTTCTTTATTTAACGTTTCTTCCAGGCTCTTCAGTGCTTCTTCTTCGTCGCTTCCTTCAGTAATGATTGTGATTTGTGCATCCTTGCCGACACCTAGAGACATAACTCCCATGATTGATTTTAAGTTTACTTTCTTTTCTTTGTATTCAAGATGTACATCGCTGTCGAATTTGCTTGCCGTTTGAACCAATAGTGTTGCCGGGCGGGCATGAATTCCTGTTTCAGCTGTAACTGTAAATGTTTTTTGTGCCATTATGAATCGACTCCTTATTCTACATTGTTTTTGGTTGCTTCATAAAAGTAATGGATAATGAAGAAAACGTCAACTATTTCTAGTGATTAATCCATTCTTCCTATAAGCCTGCTCAATAAAAAAGAATAGCATGCAATGGCGATATACACAATTGTAAAGCTTTATTTTTTTAGTATTTCATATATTTGCCACTATTATGTTTGTCATTTTATGTTTCCCCAAAAAATGAGTAGTTTTTATGCCGCTGTTGATTTCCGTGCAGGACTTCGCTTTCTGCTGGTGTCCGGTGAGCCTCGGGGAAGACAGGCGGAGACGGCTCGATCAGAGGCGACAAGCATAAGACGAGCAAGCCGGAAAGGCGCTTTTTGCCTTTTTGGCTTGCTTGACTTATGATCTCCAGCCTCTAGCCGCAGCTCGACACGTCTCACATTGGCCACTTCTCCCGCAGGAGTCTTCGTCCTGGCACTCCAATCAACAGCTGGGTCTTATACAGTTAAATCAGCTTTAACAACAGAAGGAGCAATCCATCATTACATACAAAAAAATGAGATATTTCATAATGGTCGAAGATAGAATCATTTTCTTTTTTCAATATACTTATTATTCCTTCACATTAATAGTCCTGTTTTTAAGCAGGGTGTTATAGCCGATTCTGGCTTTGATGACTGTTCCGCTGAGGGTTGATTGATGGTCTTCTGAAGTGTTGGTGTATACGTTCACGAGGTCACAGATGCATCGGGCGAATAATTCAGAGACTTGTTTCAGGTCTCTCGCTTCATAGACCGGGTCATCTTTCATCAATTCTTCTATTACATCCATCGCCAGGCTTTTTACACGCAGTGCTTGCTCTGTTTCATACTTCATAAAGAATTCTCCTCCCCATTCTTCTTTCTCTATCATATGCAGTCATATAGGGAGAAAAGAACGGGAGGTTTCTACTTTCTATCAATTTCACTAAAACGGAAGATTCACTTATATATTTAATTGGCAATGCTTAGTGAAAAGGAACTTATAGCCTAAGTAAATGAAAAGGATGACTGTCAAAGCAACACTTCCCACGATTCCGAGCAAGATGGCGATTTGATACTCAATTGCCACCAGCGGACTGACGCCTGAAAGAATCTGGCCGGTCATCATTCCTGGCAGGAAGATGATTCCCATGCCGATCATATTATTCAGGGTGGGAAGGATGGCGGAGTCGAAAGCATTATCGACATATTTCTTGGATGCTGCTTTTGGTGTAGCACCCAGCATCAAAGCACCTTCCACTACTTCTCTCTGGTCTTTCAGCCCGCCTAGGAGGGTATTGAGTCCCAGTGTGATGCCGGTCATTGAATTTCCCACGATCATCCCTGCTATCGGAATGAAATAACGCGGTTCGTACCAAGGGGTGAAGTGGATGACTACGATATTGAAATAAAACAGGCAGCCAAGCGTTCCAGCCGTCATCGCAATACTGACAGTGGCTTTAAGCTGTTTACTCAATTCGTGTTTCACCTGCTTGAAGACATTCCTAATGGCGAATACCTCCATGACTAAGATGATCAACAGTGTCAGCCACGGGCTTGGGTTATCAAAAATATAAGTCAGGATGTATCCGGCTATGATCAATTGGATTGTCATTCTCAAAGATGCAATGATGATTTGCTTTTCCCTTGAGATCCCTCTTAGTTTTACAATGATTAGCAAAATAAGTATGAACGCATATGCTGCAATGAATCTCCAAAGTTCGATATTGATGATTCCTTTTTCCACCTGATGATCGCCCCCTACCTTTTAGTGATCTTGATTATTTCATCACCATACTGTTCAGCAACATTCGTTGAATGAGTCACCATGATCACTGTCCCTCCATGATCACCCGTTGCGTGAATGAAGCTTTTCATCACTTCTAATTCTGTATCCTCGTCCAATGCGGAGGTCGGCTCATCCAGTAAATATACTTCGGGTTTCATCAGAAGGACCCTCCCAAGAGACAAACGCTGCTTCTCGCCCCCGGATAAATCTTTTGCATCTGTATCCAGATCCTTGTCCAGTTTCACTATTTTCAGAGTCCGGTTCATTTCTTCACGGGTTGCGGTTTGCTTTTCAGAAAAAATCAGCCCTTTTTGAAGGTTTTCTTCTATTGTGTCACCAAAAAGTAAAGGGGTCTGAGAAATCATCACTACTTCCCTCCGCAGACCCACAGGGTCCATATCCTTGATTGGTCTGCCCTTATAGCGAATAGTGCCTTTTTCTGGTATGTACATTTTATTGAGCATTTTCAAAAGGGTGGATTTTCCCGCACCGCTTTCTCCAATGATGCATGTATTTTTGTTTTCAAGTATATCCATCTCTTCTATTTCCAGTATATCTTTGTAGACCAGGTCTCTGATGGTAAATAACATGAACTGCACCTCCCTTTACGCTATACCCTTTTATCTTACCCTATGATGAACCGAAATAAAAAAATCTGATGCAGGCTGAATTCACTATCAGCCCGCATCAGATTTTTTTTCCATATATCTGTCTTTCAATATAGAGATATGTTGTTTTACTCGATGCGCAAAAAAGGTTACTTCATTTTCATCCGGTATTTTGGTTCCATATCTGACTGCTTCATATAGTATAAAGAAACTTTCATCCTCGTTCATTTCCATTCTGGCAAACCAACTTCGGATGTTTTCGTTGGATTTCCTGCCTATTTGCTGCACAGCCGCCTCTTTTTCCAGTTCCTTCACCGCTTGACGGATGGCATTCCCGGCTTCTGAATAGTGGAATGTGCCTGAATGATCTTTAGGTTGAAGTTTTCCTTTCTTCACCCTGGTCATCAGAGTGGCAATCTGTCCTTCTGATTCTATTTCATACTCTATTTTTTTCTTTTTGATGATATAGATGATGGCGGCCAGGATAAAGATGCCGATCAACATTTCGTTCAGCCATGGAAAAGACATTCCCTCATAGAAAGCCGCTTGCTGTGTCTCGTCAATTTTTTCTTCCGGAAACTTCAGCCCAAAACCTGAAAGCGTATCCCTTGAAATCTTACTCATGATCCAATCCCTCACCTTTTCCAACAAAGCGAAAAGAGGATTGACAAGGAAAGAAAAGAGCCAGAATACTTTATTTAAAATCCAGTAAAACCCGCTTCTGGCATAAGTACTGAAGACAGACAAAACACCGGCGGCGGCTAACACAATGAGCAATACGCCGAAGGGTTTCATCAGATATCTCTTATTATCACCCGCTTCCCCGCCGCCTCCTTTCAGCATCCTTTGGAAGCTGGTCACGGTTGAAACGAGGGAAAATAATAAGAGGATAAGGATCATTACGATCATGCCATTCCCCAAATCCCTTACATTACCTATGATAAGCGAACATGCAGACAGGCATAGAAATCCCAGTACCATCGAGCTTGAGACCTCGATTTGATCATCTTCACTTTGAAAATAGGAGCCTATCCTCCAATGAAGAAATAATAGGATAACCACTGTCAGCCACAGGGAAATATTGAACAGAAAGAACCCTGCTGCCCCTGAGATCAGAAGGACTGAGTACAGAATCAAAGAATGAATGCCTTTCTTCTTTACCCAGATAATCATCGCCGGATACAAGAAGAGAAACACAACTGATATATACGGGACATATCGGGTCAGAATCTCTTCCTTTTCGACCATCAAAGTTGCAGTGAGCACCACGAATAGAAGATCCACGCCAAATAATAGTGCTATTTTCAGCAGAAGATGCTGCTGTCTGCTGGTCAAGATGGGATTTTCGATCTTTGTTTCCATAACGTTACGGCTCCTTGTTTATCTTCAATATGCATTGAATAAATTTCCCTTTGCCCCGCTCTAATTTTACTTAATCTATTCTCACTTTCCACTGAAAGTTTACCTGCCGTGATCAATACAGAAGGCACTAGCTGACGAATGTAAAGATGCTGCAGTACAATATGAAACGGAATTGTCGCATCGTCAGTAGATAATGCCGAAAGCATTTCAAGGGCTTTTTGCTGATGTTTCCTGCCTGTACCCGAAGGCAAGTAATAGAACGGAGTAATTCCCTGACTCCCGATATTCACCACAAGTGAGAATGAAATCTGCTGTTCCACAGCAAGGTGCATTAAATAGGCAGTATGTTTGATGATCTTTTCCAGGTCTCTCGTAATCGAATACTTCTCTGAAAGGTTTACCGCAATCATCCACTCTTTCTTAACAGCAGGGGCAAAGATTTTCGTCTGCAAAGCTTGCGTCCTTGCGCTTGCTTTCCAGTGGATGTCCTGAAACCTGTCACCAGATACATACTCCCTTGTCCCTATCGGCTGAAAGACATCGTAAAATAGCGAATGCAAGGCTGGCACCTCGCCGATATCATGAGAGTCATGTTTATTGTCAAGAATGACAGGGAAAGGAGTTGGAAAAACCATGATTGTAGATTTAACAGGTTCCATTAATTCCATAAGTACTTTACCGCTTCCGAATAAATGTGGAATGAGAATCTGAACTCTCGTCAACCGGCAGAGCCCCCTTCTTTTCCCGACAATCGGCAGCGAGACTTTCCCACTTTCCCCTCTCCCCATCGTGAAGGGAATCGATACTTCTATGTTCCCGCCGTGATAGGTATCAAAAGGATGTTCCGCAGGCTGGACGATATCTTTGAAGGTGAATCTTAATTCAGCCCCCCACACCGGTATTCCTCCATTGTCAAAATGGAGATCCCAGTACCCCTTTTCTTCTGAGTGCAGCCGGACACGCTTTGGCGGCTGTTTTATTGTCAATTCCTTCCCGATATTTTCAAGATACCATTTATGGAATCTGAAATAGACGATGCATAGCAGAAAGATCGCCGCCCCGGGGTAGAACTGAAAAAATAAGCTCGCTGCTGTCAGGATGATTAAAAGAATTTCACTTAATGCGTTATATGGTCCCTCCTCAATCACTTCACGCTTCCAAGTCACTTCCGCTACCTCGTTTCAACCGGAAGAATGATGGTTTCAATCAATCTTGCTATAACTTCTTCCTCGGACTTTGTCAGTGAAGCTTCTGCGGTTAATTGGATTCTGTGCTGAAGGACATAAGGAGCTGCAAATAAAACATCTTCCGGTCTGACAAAATCTCTGCCCTCAATGAAGGCCTGACCCTGTGCGGCTTTCAGGAGTGCCAGACTTGCCCGTGGACTGGCCCCTACTTCAATCAACTCGTGTTCCCTCGTTCCCCTTGTCATTTGCAGGATATATGACTCTATGTCAACTGAGACATGTACGTTCTTTACCTCTTTGGACAAAGCCTCTACTTCTGATAAACTCATGACGGCTCTCACTGCATTCAAAGGCTGTTCCGATTTAAAACGGCTCAGGATCATTCTTTCTTCCTCAAATTCAGGATATGTAAAAGGGACCTTCAGTAAAAATCGATCCAGCTGGGCTGCTGGAAGCGGAAATGTCCCCTGCTGTGATTCAATCGGATTTTGAGTGGCAACAACGATGAAAGGCGGTTTTAATGGTACCGTTTCACCATCTATCGTAATTTGTTTCTCCTCCATTACTTCGAGTAAACTTGCCTGCGTTCTCGGAGTGGCACGGTTGATTTCATCAGCCAGTAATACATTTGCAACGACTGGACCGGTCCGAAGTTCAAATTCCTGAGTTTTAGGATTGAAAAATTGGATCCCGGTCACATCGCTCGGCAGGACATCCGGTGTGAATTGGATTCGTTTAAATGATCCTTCGATACACTGCGAAAATGTTTTTGCAAGTAACGTTTTACCCGTCCCGGGGACACTTTCAAGTAACACATGTCCTCCCTGAAGTAATGCGATCAAAAGTAGGTCAATTTCTTTGTCTTTTCCAACAAGCACCTTATTTATTTCTCTTTTTATATTTCTTAAACGAGTCATACTCATCCCCTCTTTCTAAGCTCTTATTATAATAAAATAGTAAAAATTTAGCAAATATTCTCATAATAGATATTTAATTTCATAGATTCTTGTAAGACATTTTCTTCTTGAATTATAATAAGAATATATTTTTAAAAAGGTGATGGGTATGCAGTACAAACGTCATGAACCCTTCCGCTATACATTTAACGAACCCATACATGCAACTTACCGACTGATTGTAGAAAAAAATGGGATCTTAATTGAAACCAAACAGTCTGACGCGCTGCTGATTGACTTAAGCCCTAATGGTGCAAAAATGAAAACTGCGCTCGATTTGCCGGTAGAACACGGCACCTATCTTTTGGATCTTCATTTCAAATTAAATCACTCTGTGATCACAATGCTCGGAAAGCCGGTATGGAAAAAAATAGTCTTTGGTCGGTACGTGTATGGTATTGAAGCATCAGAAGATGAAAAAACGAAGACGATGATCATCAAAGAACTAAAACAGTATGTAAATGAACAGATAGACGACAAACGGGTTTAAGCCAGATCCCTGCAAGGATCTGGCTCGTCAATTTATGTTTTTCTTCAAAAAAGCGGCTCATCAATGCTCATACATCATTTTTCTGGTCATGCCCCCGTCAACAACCAGATTTTCACCGGTTATGAAATCGTTATCGGGATGAGCTAAAAACTGGCAGGCTCTTGCTATATCTTCAGGCTTGCCGACCCGCCGAGATGGATGCTGACTATGATCAACCTCCCGCAAGGATGAGTAATCACCTGTTTCAATCCACCCGGGGCTTATAGAGTTCACTCTGATTCTGTACTCACCCAGCGTAATCGCCAGCGAGTGCGTCAAGCTTGAGATACCTCCTTTGGAAGCTGAGTATGCTTCCGTATCAGCCTCAGACATGAGTGCTCTTGTAGAAGCAATATTGATGATCGATCCCCCATTATCCTTCATGAGTTCTGCCGCTTCCCTCGAACAGTAAAATACACTGCTTAAGTTCGCAGAAATAATGGTATTCCATTCCTCCGGGGTCATATCCCAAAATGATATGAATTTAGAGATTCCCGCATTATTAATAAGGACATGGAGTGAATCATGTTTATTTCGGATGGTATGAAAACCTCTTTTGATTTCTTCATAGGAAGCAACATCTATCTCATGAAACTGGGCTTCGTATCCACTGTTAATCAAATCCGCCTCCAGCCTTTCCCCGCCTTCCCGATCCTTGTCAAAGAAATGGACAAATTCACCTTGTACTGCAAATCGCTCAACCAAAGACTTCCCTATTCCATTTGCTCCCCCTGTAATACAGAAAATGCGCTTAGCCATATTCCATCTCTCCTTCCAAGATATTATTAGACTACCCTTTTTTGGCAGGTTCAAAAACAGGAGTCATGAACTACAATAGCCCCAAAGGCAAAAAGGATTAACCAGCCATTTTAAAAATGGCTGGTTAATCCTTATATTTTCAAACTTTATAACCATCCCTTATCCCATTATTTCGCAAACACGTGGTTCCCGATCGTCATCGTGGTATCGGTCGATGTAATCCAAGAACTGGTTGATGTATCCGGGTTATAGAAGAACAATGAACCCTGTCCCTGGCCTCTAAATGCCAAGGCTTCATTAACGGCATTTCTGGATTCATCGGATGCCGTATTATTGATTTCTCCATTTTGTACAGGTGAAAACGCATAATGCCCTTGGGCAACTTGATAAACTACTTCTTTAATAGAATCAGGAAACTCATTTGAATCGACTCTGTTCAGCACAACAGTCGCTACAGCTACCTTGCCTGAATAAGGCTCGCCTTCAGCCTCCGCATGGACAAGCTTCGCAAGCAATTCTTTTTCTTCCTCTGAAATATCCGTTTCCGGCAGGCTGATGGATTGTCCGGGATGAATCTCATGTGACTTCAAACCGTTAGCTTCCATCAATTGAAGTACAGGAACTGAATTTTCTTTACCTATTTCCCACAGCGACTCACCCTTTTTAACGGTATGAGCATCTTCTGCAGCTGCGGCGGAAGTAGAAAAAGCAAGCATGCCGAGTGCCGCCAATCCTGAAAGCAGTTGTTTTCTCAACTTGAATTCCCCCTTTACGGTATTCACCCTATACATTAACAAGGGATGTTCAGGAATTCACCCGGTAATGGTTACCTCAGCTAAACAAACTTTCCTTTTCATCATAATGATTACACATCCGTTTTATCTTTCAACTTCTTGGTGTATCAAGATATTGGTAGCGGATATTGCCTCCATGCTCGGCGATTCCTCTGAAATGCTTGAAGTCTGTTTGTTTAACCAAGACCGCTCTGAATGAGAGAAAGTCTTCTTTCTCAATTCGTATTTCTTCTGTTTCTTTATTCCTTAATGAATCCATCAGCTGCAAAATGTCGCTTTCCATCATGTAAGTATCCCCCTCCATAGATTGTCTACTACTATTTTATTTGACTATAAAAAAACTACAAGTATTAGTTTTTTTATTAAATTGTTAGAAAACTCTTTACCTTTTAGGCTGTTTAAGTCAAAATATTAGTAATTGTTTGTAGAATTTTGGCAAAAAGGAGAGACCTCGAATGAAAAAAGCAGAAATCGGAAACGTAATCGAATTTAAAGAAGGATTAAAAGGGATTGTGGAAAAAGTAAATGAGAATTCTGTAATTGTCGATCTCACATACATGAAAAATTACAGAGAACTTGAACTGGAAGAAAAGACCGTCGTCAATCACAAAAACTATACAATTATTGAGCAATAAATATTTCTGTTCACTACATAAAGTACAGGCCGGGCAAAGCTCTTCATCATAGTGTATACATTTCAGCACCAATATTAACTACATGAGTGAGTATTCCCGGCCGCCCTCCATCTTAATTTGAAGATGATAGAGAAAAAGGTGATTTAGCAATAAAACAAATCGATTTTATAATCGAAGTACTCAAAGCTATAGTCATTTAAAAGGAGAATGAATAGTTTCTTTTCTTTCGTTCAGGATATTCTTATAGCATATTATTTTAAAAGGTGGCTCATCGACGATGCATCTGAATGTCCATATCTTCAAAAAGGCTCAGAAGAGCTTTTGGTTTGTCCCATTAATTTTTTCACTGATTTCATTGGCCCTCGCCATCGCCACCTTCTTTTTTGATTGGTGGCTAAGCCAGCACAACTATCCTCTTCTGCCTAAAGTTTTATTTGCCAACTTCGACTTGAGCATGATGATCATCAGTACAATCGCATCCTCCATCATGACCATGACGACCATTACCTTCTCCACAATCATGGTTGTCCTCACAACCTTTTTATCACAGTATTCGCCCAGGACACTCCAAAATTTCATTAATGACCGCCCCACTCAACGCGTTCTTGCGATATTCGTGGCAGGCGTTGTGTACTGTATCACCCTTCTCATACTATTGAAGGATGAGTCAGGCCAGGAACTATTTATTTCAGCTGCATTCGCTGCCCTGGTAGCGATCTTCTGCCTCTTTGTATTTGTGTATTTTGTTCACCATGTTTCCAACTGGGTGAAAGTCAGCAAACTGATACATAATATTACGATTAAAACCAACAACAAAATAGAGACCAGCCCACTATACAGAAAAAAAGATAAAGTCGAGTCGCAAAGTGGAATTAATCCCCTTTCATTTGAAGATACAAAACCATGTTACGTTTACAGTAATGAATCAGGCTATCTGCAGCACATTGAGATTGAAGGTCTGCTCAATAAAGCGATTAGCGATGATTGCATTGTACGGATGATCAAAACTCCAGGGGAATATTTATTAGAAGGAACCGCGGCGATGACGATTTGGTCCATTCATGAAGAAATCAAGCCGGAAGAATATTTGAACTACATCATCCTCGGACCGGATAAGGAGCCGATCGAAGACATAGATCTTGGAATACGAAAGTTGGTAGAGATCGCGCTGAGAGCCATCTCGCCCGCTATAAATGACCCTAATACAGCCAAGAATTGTATTGAAGAAATAGGGATCATCTTATCAAAATTAGCCAGACACAAGCTTCCTGGTTCCTATATTACCGACAAAGAAGACACCATCCGCATCATATTGGAACAGCCCGCATTTGTAGATTATCTGTATAAGAGTTTTTATCAGCTGAGACATTACGGCAGGCAGGATATCTCAGTGACAACTGAAATACTCAGGTCCCTCCGAATGATAGCCGAAAATAATAAGGAAGACACTAAGGAGATTGTGTGGACGTTTAAGGATTACATCTTGGAAGGAATAGATTATGATCGTTTGCAAAACCTTGATATGCAGTATTTGATGCACTACATTGAAGAGCTGGCCTCAAGCTGTGATAAGACTGATTGGGACCACGACGAAGTCAGAAATTCTTTTTTCCCTAAGAAATATAGGACCGCTGATGCATTGAATTTTAAGAAAAAAGGATAGAACACAGATAGAGTAAGAGGGATGGCTGCTGCCATCCCTCATTCGCTTACTTCTGTTTAGCATCCTGTGATAATTCCTTAAATGAAGGTACCTTGCCATGAGGTTTTTGATCCTTTTTTCTTACATCCCATTGTCTTTCTTTCTCATGCTTCGATTTTGTCATCATACAGCCTCCTTTTACCAGTTACACTTATATAATGAGCAAAAAACGAAGAATTACTCATATAAGATTTAAGTTGAAATCCCATACATTCATTTCTTATCCTCATGCTTCATCCATAACAGCACTAAAAACATTAAACTCAGATAACCAAACAATGGATACAAATAAGACAGCAACTCGCTGTATTCAAAAAAGCTCAGCGAGTAGATGACTGTAAAGATTCCGATAAATGTTGCGATCGGAGGACCTTTCCAATAGCCCGCAAGCTGTTTCTCCACCCCAAATACACCGCCTATGACAGAGGTGAAAATTTCCCCGTATATGATTAAAATGTAAAGATAATAAATGCCTGCTGCAAAAGATTTCATGACGACCGCCATAGGAATTTCATACAATGTCACATCCGGGATCATCACAAGGGTCAAATGGCTCGAGATGAGGATAAGCGTTAAAAAGAAACCGCCTAAATAACCGCCGTACTTTATTACCTGACGATCTTTCACTTCACTTGCTACCGGTACAAGCACCGCTTGAGCCATCGCTAAATTAAACGCAACATAGGAAAAAGGGGCAACAACCGATTTCCACCCGTCGTCTACAGGAGGAATGGTCAAGAACGCTTCTAAAAACCGACTATCCGTTACTGAATATGCCATCAAAAATAAGTTGAACAGAATCATAATCGGCACAACAAATGTGTTGACTGCAAAAAGCCCCTTCATCCCGACCATCATGGTGAGGAATCCGAGTAAGATCGTCAGCAGGACGCCCAGCTGTTTAGGCATCATGAGCTGCTCTTGGAATACTGCCCCGGCCCCTGACAACATGACAGCGGAAACTCCAATCAACATGACCATCATCATAATATTCATGAACTTTGAAAACCACTTACCAAATAAATATTCGTTAAATTGTTCAAATGATTTAGCTTTCAAATCATGAGATTTAATCATAATTCTCGTTCCCATCGTGATAAATAAATATCCGCTAAATAAGATGGCAATAAAGCCTATAAACCCAAACCGGGTAAAAAATTCCACGATTTCCCTGCCTGTAGCAAAGCCTGCTCCAATGACCGTGCCGACATAGACGGCTGCAATTTGAAATGCCCCTGATAATCTTTTCATTCACTCACCTCATACCTCTTCTACTTCACTCTATGTACAAGCAGAAGAATTCAGAAGCAAATGACAATAAATTACCTTTTTCAACGGACTACGCTGACTATAAGTTCTTTCGCAAATCCCACATAAAAAACAGCCGATATCCGGCTGCCTTTTACGCTTATAAGGTCTTATCTTCGATATGATCTAACCACGTCGCAATAGGCTTGACCACCTTTTCAACTGCACCTTCTTTGAAAGGGGATTCCAGCTTAGCTGAAGCTGCCAGGTCTGTAAATGAAAGGCTGCCTCCCAGTTTACACAGATCCACATAATCAGCCCATGCTTCCTCCCTGTTTTCATTCATTTTCACCCAGAATTGGAACGCGCAGATCTGGGCAAGGGTGTAATCGATATAATAGAACGGAGAGTTATAAATATGTGATTGACGCTGCCAGAAGCCCCCTGCTTCAAGATATTTGATTCCGTCATAATCCCTGCCAGGTAAATATTCTTCCTCTATTTTTCTCCACTCCGCATTTCTCTCATACGGGGAAGCTTCAGGATTCTCATATACAAAATGCTGAAATTCATCTACTGCAACTCCATATGGAAGGAATTGAAGAGCATCACTTAAATGGGAAAACTTATATTTATCCGTGTCTTCCTTAAAGAAGAGCTCCATCCATGGCCACGTAAAAAACTCCATACTCATGGAATGGATCTCACATGCTTCATATGTCGGCCATTGGTACTCAGGAATATCGAATCCCCTGCTGCTATATACCTGAAAAGCATGTCCCGCCTCGTGAGTCAGGACATCGATATCACCCGAAGTCCCGTTGAAATTGGAAAAGATAAACGGAGATTCATAATTTGCGATGTATGTGCAATACCCTCCTCCGGCTTTCCCTTTCTTTGCTTCGAGGTCCATAAGATTGCGGTCGATCATAAAATGAAAGAATTCTTTTGTTTCCTCCGACAACTCTTCGTACATTTTATTGCCATTTTCAATGATGAATTGAGGATCCCCCTTAGGCACAGCATTCCCTGAGGTGAATTTAAATCCTTCATCATAAAATTTCATGGGGCTGATACCAATTCGGTCAGATTGCCTCTCTTTCAATTTCTGCACCAGAGGCACCACATGTTTCTTCACGCCTTCCCGGAACACCTTTACCATATCTGGGGTATAATCTGTTCGTGTCATTCGGTAATAACCAAGTTCTACGAAATTTTCATATCCCAAACTAACGGCAATTCGATGCCTTACCTTCACGAGATCATCAAAGATACGGTCTAATTCCCTCTGATTCTCTTCAAAGAAACGCACAGAAGCAAGAGAAGCTTCCTTCCGGGTTTCTCTGTTAACAGATTGAGTGAATGGCCCCATTTGGGCAAGGGTTCTTTCTTCACCCTGAAATGATATTTTTGCAGAAGCCATTAACTTTGTGTATTGAGAGGAAAGTTTATTCTCTTCCTGAAGCAGCGCTATCACTTTTGGCGAGAAGGTTTTGATTTCACTCTCTGCCAGCGCGAACAGCTGCTTGCCCCACCGCTGCTCCAGCTCCGCGCGGAAGGATGAATTCAGTAATTCTTTATAATATTCAGTGACGAGTCCTTGAAAATCGGGCATGACTTCATCGAAATAATCCTGTTCACCTTTATAGAAGTCATCATTCGTATCAATCGAATGACGGATATAGCAGATGTTCTGCATTGTATCAAAATGAAGGCGTATTTTATTTAATTCCTTCATTGCAGTAACTTGATCATCTGGTGTATCAGCTTGTTTAAAATCAGTCAATGCCTGTTTAAATTCATTTTCGATCTCTGTAATATTTGGCCGCTCATATGTAAATTGTTCAAACTTCATTAGTATTCCCCCTTTTTTCAACGTCCATATAGTGTATTCGACTCCTTCTCTTGATTCTCCTGTAAGCTTGGTTACTTTCCTTACCATTGAATGTTAATAGAAAAAAGAGCCTCCAAGGAAGGCTCTTATATACTTCAATACGATAAGTTTTTGATGGATAGTCCCAGTTTTTTCAGCAGCTCTATTGCGTCTTTCTTTTCTTCAGGTGAAAGAGATGACATCAATTCATGGATCCTGTCTTCATGGTTAGGAAAGATCTTGTCAATCAGGCTTCTGCCCGGTTCGGAAATTTGCGCATAGGTCACCCGTCGATCTTTAGGGCAGGCTACACGCTTAAGGTAGCCTTTTTGCTCCAGTTTATCCACCACGTACGTGATGCTGCCGGAAGCTAATAAAATCTTACCGCCGATTTGCTGAAGAGGCTGGTCCCCTTTATGATAGAGGAGCTCCAATACAGCAAATTCCGTGGGGTTCAAACCGTTTTCTTGTATATTCTTGTTAATTTCTTCGTTCAATGCTTTAAATGCACGGGAAAGAACAATAAACAGCTTCAATGATTGTTTTGTACCCTGGTTTTCATTCATAGTCTTCATTCCTTTAAACTAATATCTCAGTTTCAAAATATTATACTAGGATTCAGGACTAAAGTCAATCTCCCAAACAGAACACTTAAAACCTCCATAAATGGTCTAAAGACCATTTATGGAGGTTTTTGTTTGGAAGATTATATGATTGTAATGTATATAACGACAAATTGATGATTTCTAAATTAGTGGTCATTCTGTGAGGTAGTTATCATTTTAAAAGGTATTAAGAGGATATCTATAAATGATTAAGAAGCTGTCTTTTTTAGTAAATTTTTTATTACCTGACTCAATTCGTATGGTACTTCTTGAATAGTAATAGTATAAATGCTTTTATCACATTGCTGATATTGATTCAATAATTGATCTAATTGCTGACTGCAATCAATGGTTTCCTTTGCTCCCAACCCCAACCTTCCTCCAAGGGAGATCATTTCAGCACGCTTTTGATTGATTTTTACTAGTAACCATTTCTTTTTAAGATATTGACCCATTTCAAACTAACTCCTTTTTCATTTTGTGTCGGCAAGGCGGTTAATCCAACTGAGAATCATGAGACAAACCATGCATTCGGTTGCACGTCCCGGGAAGATTTATTTTGCCCTTGTTTCAATTAATTTAAATCTACTAATAAAGACATTACTCAGTTAGTATCGCAACTATTAACAGAAAAGTAAATAGATTCGCAAAACAAGACAAAATAACTAGTTAAGTCTGCTTATTTGACAAAATTCGTCATTAATTCATTTTGTATAATCACATCCGCGAAGTCCTTCCTCCATATCTTTAGGGATTTGGACAAAGACCTTTCCCTCAAAACAAAAAGAGAAAAAGACCCATTGTCTTTTTCTCCTTACTCCTTTAATATATCGGCACCCATCCTTCTTGTGTAACGAATATGCGAACAGCCACCACTTGTTTGTCCTCACTCAATGTAAAGTAGTGTCGAATATTTTCAGGAACTGAAATTAAATCTCCCGGATTCAGATGAACTTCAAAGAAGTTTCCATCTTTTCCTTGAATGATAAAAACACCATGCCCACTTACAATAAAACGGACTTCATCGTCTGTGTGATGATGCTCCTGTTGAAAATTTTTTAGCAGTTCCTCAAGATTAGGAGTCTTAGATGATAGAGAAATGACATCCCATGCCTGATAACCCCTTCTCTCAGAAATATCTTGTATTTCATCTTTGAATGATTCAATGATTCTTTCTTTATCGTGATCCGATAATTGGTACTTCCCCTGTAATTCCGGATCTAATTTTGATAGTTTCCAATTCTCATAAATAACCCCTTGTTCACTTAGAAAAGTACTGACCTCTTCCTGATTGTCCAATATTTCATTTGTTCCTTGGATCTTAATTGTCGCCATTGATTATTTTCCTCCTATGCTGATTGAATGGTATTCTTTAACGATAGCAGTGACAATTGATATTGAAATAGAAACTCGCAAGCTTCCAGAAGCTTTTTAGCCTCAAAGCCGTTTTGTCCCCATACAGTGATGCCATGATTGCGGATTAAAACGGCTCCTTTATCTTCCCGGACATGGCGGGAAAATTCTTCGGATAAATCGGGAATGCTGGCATGATTATGGATGATAGGGATGGTTAGCGTGTCACCTTCTTCCCACTTATCAAAAGCCTTAATCAATTCCTGGTTTTTAAAAGTAACTTCACCTTTGTCGCCATAAAGCTCACTCACTACATTATTGGGGACCGTATGGACATGAAGACTGCAGCCCGCCCCGCTTTTGCGAAATATACTGCAGTGCAGCAGCGTTTCGGCCGAGGGACGCAAATTGGTATCTTCAAGCGCAACTCCATATTGATCGACGAGCAGGAAATCTTCATCTGTTTGCTTTCTTTTATCCTTTCCGCTTGCCGTAACCAAAAAACTCGTTGGAGAAGAGCTGACCCTGATGGCAAGGTTTCCACTTGTCCCCATGAACCAGTCACGTTCCGCAAGTTCTTTTTTTACTGCAGCAAGTTCTTCCCATTGAGCTTTATAGTCCATCATACCGGCACCTCCATTTTCAAAACTTCCAAGCAATCATAGAATGTCTCAAATTTCTTATAAGGGATAGAATCTTCTTCACATTTTTCGGCGAGATAATCTCTCGCAAAAACCGTATTTGCATATCTGGACATTTCGATATCTGTAACCGAATCGCCAATCACAATGATTTCATCATCTTCCGAAAGATTCATTCTTCTGATAATGGACGGCTTACAACATCCACATTCCCCATTGCCGCATTGAGAATCGCAAGGGTGCGGCCAGCGGACTTTGATTGTCTGATCTTCAAACGTTGCTTGGTTACAATATATCCCGTCAAAAGGGCCATACTCTTTTAGAAGCGGATGAACAAAAAAATCCATTCCGCCACTCAGAATATACAGGGGAATCCCTTTCTCTCTTGCAAATGACACAAATTCTTTAAATCCTTTCCTGATAACTGAAGTCTCTTGTAAGTAACCAAGAAGTTCTTCCTTTTTTGAAGAAGGAATAAGGTCAAACAATCTTGTGACTCCTTCCCTGATAGACATATCACGAGAAAGGATTTCATCTTTTATACTCTCCCATTCCGGCGGAGCGAATTGCTTCATCAAGGAAATGATATTGTCTGTTTCCGTGATCGTGCCGTCAAAGTCACAAAAGATAATGGGCTTAGCCACTTACTTTAACCTCCTGTCCCCATAATTGCAGAGCCTGATCCAGTTCTGCATGATGTACAGCCGCATCTGCCAGTGAAGTACCTCTCAATACACTATCGATTGCCTGCAGGAACGCTTTCCCGCCTCCCACTGCACCATCAGGATGTCCGTGCACTCCTCCACCTGCATTGATGACGCAATCGTCCCCAAAATCTTTCATCAATTGGGGGACCAGCCCGGGATGGATCCCCGCTGAAGGGACTGGAAACGTCTCCTTAAACCGATCTGAATTTATCAATTCATCCCTGATGGCCATCACTTGTTTTCTTTCTAATGCCACACTCCCATATGGTGATGGAAATAAAGAGAAATCAGCTCCTGTCATTCTTAGAAACTTACCAAGCCATAAAGAATAACTCACCCCGTATTGCGGAGAAGCAGCTGCAGCCCCCGAAAAAGAAGGGTGCGCCATTATAGGAAGGCCGATTTCATCATCCTCCCTTAACTCCTGCAGTACATCCAGGCCGTAGGTAAATACATTAAATAATAAGGCATCCGCCCCAAGCTCTCTTGCTTTCCTCGCTTTTTCTTTCAAGCCTTTGGTTCTTCCAGATAAGTTGACTGCGTAGAGAGTTCGTTTTCCCGTTTCTTCATAGACCTCACGGAGTACTTTATGTCCGGTTTTGATTCTGTCAGCAAATGGAGTCAATTCGTTATCAAAAAGGATTTCATCGTCTTTCACTAAATCCACTCCGCCCAAAGCCTGGGCTTTAAGCTGGGACTGCAGGTATTCCAGATCCCTACCGATCACCCCTTTGAAAATGCTCATTAATAGCGGCCTCTCAAAAACTTTCACTTTTTCCCTGATTCCTTCAATCCCAAATCGGGGACCCGGATACTCCTTCTTTAATTCTCTTGAAAATTGAAGATCCTTCAGCTTCACTTGCCCATCAAGAGACAGTTTTCCAAAGACAGTTGTAAGAATCGCCGGTATATCATTAGAGTAGTTTCCGGATGGATAGGCGATCTGTATTTCCGCCCTTCCCCCATCTCTGCCTTCATTTTCTTTAACCTCCACTACCCTGCCTTTGTACTTTCTTAATTGTTCTTTCTCCAGTAATGGAAGATCGGTCCAAGAACCGACAGTTAGTCCAAGCGCGATTCCTTCCGCTTTTTTTTCAAAGGTCCCGATCTTTCCTGTCATGACATATGTAGCAATAACTTCTCCCACTCGAGATGCCTCCCATCTTGATTGCTTTTAAATGTTCTTCGTAGATACAACATAAAAAACCCCTTCGATAAGAAGAGGTTTGTCTAGTACTCTGTCTTATCTCTCAGCAAGTAAATTGCTGCAAGAATTAGCACCGTGCTTAAAAAAGTCGGTTGCCGGGCTTCATCGGGCTGGTCCCTCCGCCTGCTCTTGATAAGAAAAATCATATGCTATTACATTTTATTTCAGTTGGATTATGGCATCATTTTTCATTTCTGTCAATCTTTTTTATCAAACAATTTCAAATTTTCAATCCTGCGCACAGCTTCTTCCAGACGTTCTACACTGGTCAATAAACCTACGCGGACATATCCTTCACCATGTTCTCCAAACCCTACACCTGGTGCTACAGCGACTTTAATTTCTTCAAGGAGGTAATCTGCAAACTCCACAGAGGAAAAGCCGGGGGGAACCTTAAGCCATGCAAAGAAAGAACCTGCTGGTGCTTTAACCTCCCATCCGATATTTTGCAGCCCGTTTATGAATGTTTTTCTTCTGGATTCATAAGTATCGACAAGTTCTTCGACGCACTTCTGAGATCCGAGTAAAGCAGCCACTGCAGCTTCCTGGACAGCCCCGAAAAGACTTACATACATGTGATCCTGAAGAATGTTAATGGCTTCGATCACACTTTTATTCCCGACTGCAAAGCCCACTCTCCAACCGGCCATATTATAGGTTTTTGAAAGCGTATAGATTTCAATGCCTGTGTCCTTTGCCCCTTCTGCTTCCAAAAAGCTGACAGGCTTTTTCCCTTCGAAGCCGATTGCACCGTAGGCAAAATCATGGACGACACAGATATCATTTTGTTTCGCGAATGATACTGTATCTTCGAAAAATGAACGGGAGGCAACCGCTCCTGTAGGGTTATTGGGATAGTTCAAAAACATGAGCTTTGCTTTTTCAATGTCCTCTCTTGCAATCCTCTCATAATCCGGGAGAAAATGATTCTCTTCTTTCAACGGCATCGTTACCATCCGTGCTTCCGCAAGGGATACCCCTGACAAATAATCCGGATACCCCGGATCCGGAACCAATACTGTCTCACCGGGGTCCAACAGGCATTGGGGTATCTCCACCAGCCCTGCCTTCCCTCCGAACAGGACTGCAACTTCTTCATGAGGATCGATGTCCACACCATATTCCCGTTCATAAAAAACAGATATGGCTTCCCTGCAGGAATCCAAACCCCGAAAAGGGGAATATTTATGATTTCCTGGTGATTTTGATGCTTTCACCAGCGCTTCCACGATATGCGGGGGTGTAGGCTGATCGGGGTTCCCCTGCCCCAAGTTAATCACATCAAATCCTTCTTTCAGCACTTTCTGGACTTTTGCTGTCAATGATGCAAAAAATTGCTGCGGCAGCGAGTCAATGCGTTCTGCTTTTTTAAAGGTTGTCATCTTTTCACCTTCTACACTTTTTTGAAAATTATTTACTTTCAAATTCTAGTCACAAATGATATAACGTAAAGTAATGATTGTAAAGTATAATCTTATTCAGACTTAAAAAAGAGGTGTTACTTTGTCAACGAAAATTGGACTAGCGCAAATGGATATTACATTTGGTGCTCCTACCGAAAATAAGAAAAGAGTTCATCAATGGGTAAAAGAAGCGAGTGAAGCAGGCTGTAATATCGTCGTATTTCCTGAATTGTGGACGACCGGTTATGATTTAACCAGAATCGGGGAAATCGCCGATGAAGATGCTCATGACATTTCTGCCTTTCTTTCGGAGCTTTCTTCTCGCTACAACATTCATATTGTCGGAGGATCGATTGCGAGCAAAACAAAAGAGGGTATTTCGAATACCCTTCTCGTATCTGACTGTGACGGGAAAATAATCAAACAGTATAATAAACTCCATCTCTTTAAATTGATGGATGAACATCACTACCTGCTGCCCGGTAAAGAAGATGGCTCATTCACATTGATGGATACTCAGATGGCCGGTATGATCTGCTATGATATCCGTTTCCCGGAATGGTTCCGGAAACATGTCATCGATGGTGCGAAAGTGGTGTTCGTGGTTGCTCAGTGGCCTGCAGAAAGAATCACTCATTGGAAGACCCTTTTATTGGCAAGGGCCATTGAAAATCAGTGTTTCGTCATTGCCTGTAATCGTTCAGGCAGCGACCCCAAGAATGAGTTTGGGGGGAACTCGCTGATCATAAGCCCATGGGGGGAGATCATAGCGGAAGGAACCCTTTACGAAGAATTGCTTACCGCAGAAATCGATTTGAATGAAGTCGAAGAAGTCAGGAAAAAAATACCTATTTTTCAAGATCGACGTCCAGATTTCTATTAATTTTATATTTTTCTAAAAATTCATTGACTCACTATTTCTAAAAATGGTACTATTCAAATCAAACAGCATGCAGCTGATATTCACAAAATTAAATATTCTCTTATCAAGAGCTGGCTGAGGGATTTGGCCCTGCGAAGCCCAGCAACCGACCGTAATACCGTTGAGAAACGGGGCGCACTATGCGCCGGATGATTCACTCCATAAGGCACGGTGCTAATTCCAACAGAAAGAACACCTTTCTGAGAGATAAGAGGCGAATAAGATCCAATCTTTAAGCCTCTTTCCGTCAATGAAAGAGGCTTTTCTTATTATACTTATGAAAAGCCTCCAAAATTCAATATTTTAGGAGGAACCATTATGTCAACCATTCCTGTCTCGAGCTATCAATCTTTAAATGAACAAACCGCATTGGATTTAGCAATCAGTTTAAACTTTTTTGAAAAAGGAGCGGAATTGACCTGCCGTGAAATTGGGGATGGAAATTTAAATCTGGTTTTTCAAATAAGTGAAAAAGGAAAGAAAGGAATTATCATTAAGCAGGCATTGCCCTATGCAAAAGTGGTTGGTGAGAGCTGGCCATTAACGGTCGATCGTGCCAGAATCGAAGCAAATGCATTGAAACTGCAGCAAACATATGCCGGTGAATTTGTCCCCGAGGTATTCTATAGTGATGATAAACTTGCTGTTACCATAATGGAGGATCTAAGTTCCCTTGGAATTGTCCGTTCAGGACTGATAAAAGGAGACACCTATCCACTTTTATCTGAACATATCGGAACATTCCTGGCAAATACTCTTTATCATACTTCTGACTATGCCCTGCATCCTTTTAAGAAAAAAGAATATGTCAAAACCTTTTCCAACCCTGAACTCTGCAAGATTACGGAGGATCTTGTTTTGACCGATCCATTTTTCAACAGTGAAACGAATGATTATGAAGAAGAACTGCTCCCTCTGCTCAAAGATTTGTGGAATGATTTCAGTCTGAAACTTGAAGTGGCGAAGCTGAAGAAATGCTTTATTACAGAGAGTGAGGCGCTATTGCATGGCGACCTGCATACTGGAAGTATTTTTGCTGATGAATTTCAAACCAAGGTGATTGATCCTGAATTTGCTTTTTATGGTCCTATCGGCTTCGATATCGGTCAATTTATTGCAAACCTGACATTCCAGGTAATAGCAAGGGAGGACGATAAAGGAAAAGATGAAATCATCCGGCATATCACCAATACATGGAACGTATTCTCAGAAACGTTTTCGAATCATTGGCAGGAAAGCGGAGATGCGTACACTAAGGTTGATGGCTACTTGGATTATGTACTGGATAAAGCCTTTAAAGACAGTATAGGATTCAGTGGATGTGAGCTTATCAGGAGAACTGTCGGTCTTGCACATGTTGCAGATCTGGATTCCATTTCAGATAAAGAAAAGAGGCTGCGGGCTAAAAGAAGCTGTCTTTCTTTAGGGAGAGAATTGATTTTAAAAAGACGAACGTACTCAACAATTGAAGAATTCACAGAATTCATTCGAAGTCATACATCTTAAGGAGCCAATCATGACACGCACAACACCCACAATCCCGACGTCATTACAGTTTCGGGATGATCATTTAGAAATATTAAACCAGCAAAAGCTTCCACATAAAATCGAGTACCTACAACTTTATACTTTAAATGAGTTTTATGACGCTATCGTCACGTTGAAGGTAAGGGGCGCGCCTGCAATCGGAATTACGGCCGCTTATGGAATAGCATTATCTATGAATCATTTTGATACAGACTGTCTGTCTGATTTCATGGTTAGATTTAAAGCGGATAAAGCATATTTATTTTCCTCCCGACCCACTGCAGTAAACTTGGGATGGGCATTGGATTCATTGGAAAATGCAATTCAACGGGCACAGTCTGTGAATGAAGCAAAAACCATCCTTCTGCACTCCGCGATTCAACTTCATACTGAAGATGAAGTGACGTGCAGGCGAATCGGAGAATATGGTCTTCAATTACTAAATGAAAAGACAACCATCATGACGATTTGCAATGCAGGATCTATTGCAACCAGCAAATATGGAACAGCATTGGCACCATTTCATTTAGGAAGTGAAAAAGGGAAAACGTTCCATGTCTATGCCTGTGAAACACGCCCGGTATTTCAGGGCTCACGTTTGACAACTTGGGAATTGCAGCAGTCAGGTGTAAACGTAACACTTATTGCAGATAGCATGGCCGCTCATACGTTAAAAGAGAAAAATGTAGAAGCCGTTATAGTTGGGGCAGACAGGATAGCTGCAAATGGGGATACAGCAAATAAAATCGGGACATCCATGCTCGCCATCTTGTGTAAGCACTATGATATCCCTTTTTACGTGGCAGCTCCTTCTTCTACTTTTGATATTACCCTTCCTTCAGGGAACGCTATTCCCATTGAAGAGCGCGCGCCTGAAGAACTTACTGAACTTAATGGTTACAGGATTTCACCTCAGGAAACAGTTGTATACAACCCTGCTTTTGATGTAACATCACATGAATTAATAACTGGAATCATTACTGAGAAGGGAATCCTGTATCCTTCATATAAGGAAAGCATTAGACATTCCATCTGCCATACCTAAA
This sequence comes from Bacillus sp. Marseille-Q1617, assembly GCF_903645295.1. NCBI lineage: Bacteria > Bacillati > Bacillota > Bacilli > Caryophanales > Bacillaceae > Bacillus > Bacillus sp. Marseille-Q1617. The sequence continues at coordinate 1,445,271 of NZ_CAHJXM010000001.1, read as the reverse complement.
AGAAAACCTACCCTCACCGTAACGGGTTCTGTTTTAAGGTATAAACTATAAAAATCATTGGAAAAAGGGTTTTAAGGAATTCGTGTTCTAATTTGTTACCGAAACTGCACTAAAATTAAAGCGTTACAGAACTTTCTGTAACGCTTCAATTACAATGTTTTTTATAATCTGGCTAATGTGTTAGTTGTCTCCAAAGTTGAAAGATGTGAAAATTAGGTAAATCCCTATTAAACAAGGAATAGGCTGGTGATTTTTAGATTAACAGATACCTTATCTTTTATAGTGTAACTAAAAATATAAATAAGGGGACATTATCCCGTTAATCTGCTGAAGCTCGCTTGGATAGGGGTAAATAAGGGGAAAATTTACTTCAAATCTTGCACAGATCCCTAATTTTAATGTTTTTCAAGTAAATAGAAGTAAAACTTTCCTTTACTTTAACGGTTTTCAGTTCAAATTCTTCATTAAGGGAAATTTCTCCCCTTAATTAATCATCCAATGTTACTGTTCCTTTCATCTGACTCGAGAAGTCCCGCTTTTGTTCACTTTGTCGGGTAAGATTAGCTGTACATGTACATGCAACTTCAATTACTACCACATTTTGAGGTGTAGATTGCATTTTGTACTCCAAAACAGAACCCGTTACCCTCACCGGAAGTTTTTACATGCAATCATCCCTTATATAACGGAGTGGATCCCCACATTTCCCTTGGGTTCACTTCATAAATACCATTTTCCCTGAACATGAATTGATGGATGATAAACTCTCTTCTTAATGTGGCAAAATCGTCATGAAAATGCTTGATGTATTCATTGATTTCCTTTTCACTGTACCTCTTTCCAATCTTTAATCCTTCCACCATGTGCTCCAGCAGGAAAAGCTTCTTCTTCTGTTGAGCGGGTATGGATTTAAACCGCCCATTCTTCTCCACAAAGTTATTCATCACTTTTTGTTTCTCTTTCATTATTTTCTCTTGCATTTCAGAATCCCCTTCCCTTTGATTCGTGAAGCGATCAAGAACACTTGCATGATGCGCTATCACTTTTTTGTTTAAAAAATAGTAAATCGTATTTTTTTCCCTTCTGGAGTAAACTAGATTACATTCCTTCAGTTTGTTTAGATGATGTGAAATGGTAGGGGCTGTCAACCCCAGTTTACCCGCAATCGCGCCGGCATGCAGCGAATCAACTGACAGGAGATGAACAATCTTGATACGGGTGGGATCGCCCATGGTCTTATGAAATGCGACTTGTTTATCCAGCTGCAACTTAAATACCTCCTACTTAGATACTTATCTAATTAGATATTAATCTAATTAGGTGAAATATGCAACAGCCTTTCTTTCACAGAGACAAATAAAAAAAGCATTTTCCCGAAGAAAAATGCTTCATACTATTACTGTTCAAGGGTCAACAGAATTTCTTTCTTATCTACTTGCTTCCCTGCATAACCGGTTAATGATTTATTCTTACCTATTACTCTATGACAAGGTATGATGACAGGGAACTTATTTGCTTTATTGGCTTGTCCGATTGCCCTGACCGCTGTTGGTCTATTAATACGTGCCGCTACATCCCCGTAAGAGCAGGTGGACCCGTATGGTATTTCACTTAATGCTTTCCAGACTTCCTGTTGAAACTCAGTTCCTTCTATTTTCAGAGGAAGTGTAAATTCTTTTCTCTGTCCTCTGAAATACTCTTTCAATTGTCGTTCAGCTTCTATCAATAATGGGTGATCTGACTCTGTGGCAGCTTGATTTTCAGAAGCAAATTCTACTGATACCAACTTTTCTTCATCTGCCCGGAGCTCCAAGACTCCAATCGGACTTTCCATAAACAGCGAACAGACTGACATGAACGCTCACCTCCTTACATCTTTGGTAAATAGATATGAAAAACAGTGCCTTCACCTATTTTGCTTTCCACTTCCACTCTTCCATTATGTTCTTTGATAATATTGAAGCTGACCATCAGCCCCAGTCCAGTTCCACGTTCTTTCGTCGTGTAAAAGGGTTCACCAAGCTTTTTGATCTTATCTCTAGAAATTCCGCTTCCTTGATCCCTAATTTCAATATGAATCAAATCATCATCGGTTTCATGAATGGCAATGGTTATGACCCCTCCCTGCGTCATAACTTCAATGGCATTCTTGATGATATTGATAAACACTTGCTTTAATTGGTTGGGTTCTGCGAATATAGGCGGCAGCCCTTCCTGGTACAATTCATTGTATTGAACGTTATGCATGGTTGCCTGTGCACTTAACAGCTCAACGGTGTCTTTCATGATTTTTATTAGATTCGTTTCCTGATACTGGACAGCCTGCGGCTTAGCCAGGACAAGGAATTCCGTTATGATCGACTCGATTCTCTGCAATTCTGATGTAATGACATTAAAGTACATTTCATGATCTTTACCCACACTATTTTCCAACAACTGAATAAATCCTTTTAACGCAGTCATTGGATTACGGATTTCATGTGCAATGCCTGCTGCCAGCTCCCCCACCACACTCAGGGTATCAGACTTTCTCAATTGTTCCTGCATCTCTATTTGTTCAGTGATGTCACGGATGATTGTCAAATTGAGATTGGACAGCAGATTATATTTAGATGATAATTCGATATAATGCAGCCTGTCATCATGGGAGCGGAATGTTTTCAAGAAACTTGACTGCCCCTCTTCTTTTAATTGTACCAAATAATCATGATAAGCGTCGTCATCGGCTTCGATGCTCAATATTTCGCGCACATCTTTCCCGATTAACTGATCTTTATCGAGATGCAGTATTTTGCTTGCTTCAGGGTTTGCATCAACCACTACATAATTATGATTCGTCAGGAATAAGCCATCTAATGACCCTTCGAAAATTTTCCGGAACCTCTCTTCACTTTCCCTCAATTCCTTTTCCATCTGATATCGCTCACTTACATTTCGGAAGATCGTCATATTATATCCATCAACGGAATGAAGCTTAGATGTGAACTCCAGATGCTTTAATTGATTATTAGGCATCAGAAAGAGAACTTCATCTCTTACTGCCCCGCTTTTGTACAGATGATCCATCACAAGATCGAACTTCTGTGTTTCTAACGGGTAGACAAAGTCTTTTATTCTTTTTGATAAAAGCTCGGATAAGGAGCACTCGAAAATCTTGAGAGCCGAGGCATTTGCTTTTAGAACTCTCCCGTCTTGGTCCCATAGGACGATGGCATCGATCGCTTCTTCAAACAAACCTTTGAATAATTCTTCATTTCTTTTCACCTGTATCTCCATTTGCCTTCTTTCCGTCACATCTCTGAGGATTGCCATATGAAGCTTATGGTGAACAAATGGACTTGTTGTAAATTCTACGATGGAGATTCCATTTTCCCTTTTAATCGGAATTTCTCCCCTCGCTTTTCTATTCTTTGAAAGAAGCTCTTTAATCTTTTCGATTTTATAATGAGAGTTTTCAGGAATGAACGAGCGGATGTTCCGTCTGATGATTTCCTTTTTATATAGTCCAACTTGTTTTGAGAACGCTTGATTCACATCATTGATGTTCCCTTCAAGATCGAAAAGGATGATCCCTTCGGAAGCATTCTGAAAGATATTCGAAAGCAGGTGAACGTTCAGGTGATCTTTCCGTTCACTCTCTTTGGACGTGGTCACATCTTTAAAGTACAGGTATGCATTAGTAGAAACGGTGGATTTTTGAAGTATCAATTCAACATGTATGATTTTATCGTCTTTAGTATTCATTAACGTCTCGTCTTCAAGAGATTTTCCAGACTCCAATACCTCCTGATAGTGAGCAACAATAGGGGATGGTACAGAAGTAAAGAAGCTGCTGAACAGTTGGCCGGTCAACGATGAAAGTTCAGTCTTCAGTTTCTGGCATGCTTGATCATTCGCGTAACAAATTTTCATTTCATCATTTATGACAAACATTGCCATTGGTGATGCTAAGCAAATTTCCCTATCAATGGGATGACATTCTTCCTTGTATATTTGATTTTCCAGCTTGCTGCTTTTAGTCATTTCTACATCCCCCTATTTTGTTAAAAGACGACTTTCGGCTTAACTACTGTTTTGCTTGAATAGTACCGCCTGTTATTGGTGATAATTAACAATGAAATTCATGTTTTACACGTTGTATCCTAGGGTAGAAATTAAATTAGCGTATACCTATGACAAAAAGACGGTGATGATAAATGAAACAACGTGATTCATATTTTGATAATGCAAAATTTATTTTGATCTTTTTAGTGGTATTTGGTCACTTAATCCGTTCATATATTGAGAGCGATCCGATTATCCTCTCGCTTTACAAAACGATTTACACCTTCCATATGCCTGCTTTCATATTGGTCGCAGGTTTATTTGCGAAAGGATTTTATAAGGAAGGCTATATAGGAAAACTCGCTAAAAAGCTGATTCTGCCTTATATCGTATTCCAGCTGATTTATACGATTTATTACTATTTCCTATATGATAAATCAACATTTGAACTTGATCCATTGAATCCTCATTGGTCATTATGGTTCCTGATCAGTCTGTTCTGCTGGAATGCACTGTTGTATGTGTTTATTAAATGGTTTAAATTCAAACCGTTAATGGGATTATCTGTAGCGTTCACCCTGGGTCTGTTGATCGGTTTTGTAGATGAAATCTCTACTTATTTAAGTTTATCGCGAACATTCGTTTTCTTCCCATTCTTCTTATTGGGCTACTATATGAAGAAAGAGCATTTTGAATACTTCAAAACTGCCAAGGCTCGTATATTTGCAGGGATCATGTTCATACTGGTTTTCTTAGGGATGTACTTCGTTCCGGAGTTTTCAGACAAATGGCTGCTTGGATCAAAGCCTTATGGAGATTTCGAATGGAATGATGTCATCAGCTTAGGAGTCAGGGCAATTGTATATTCTCTTAACATCGTGATGATTTTCAGTTTCTATACACTTGTACCAAGCAAAGAGCAATTCTTTACGAATTGGGGAAAGAATACACTCTACGTATACTTGCTTCACGGTTTTATCATCCGTTTGTTCAGGGTAAGTGAGATTAAGGATTACATCGATCCCACTTCGAGTCTGATTCTGCTGCTGGCGGTGTCGCTCGTATTGACGATGGTGTTTTCAACGAAGCTGTTTACATCCATTACCCAGCCCATCATTGAACTGAAATCAACAAAACTTCAAAAACTCCTCTCAAAAAGAGAGATGAAAACCAGGTAATAACAACTGGATGGTATTAACCCTACACCGATAAAGGGCTGACCCCACATACAATGGGTCAGTCCCTTTTTTATACATATTAATGAATGATTTTATCTATTCAGACACATTTCGTCCAAACTTACGATTATACTCTATAATATTCGGAACTTTCCTCTAAAATCCTTCTTATTTAAACAATAAATTTGAATTACTTTTAGACAAATATTGAGCTTTCTCTCCACCTCGGATAAAATGGGTAGAGCAGTTGCATATACGCAGATAAAAGTTATTACAGAATGGATCAAGAAGAGAAATCATCCATCGAACGTGGATTGTGAAGTAAAAAAGGAGTTATTTTTAATGAAGAAAGTAGTATTGAGTACGTTAAATGCAAAATATATTCATACAAATCTCGCCATTCGCTGCCTGAAAGCTTATATAGAACCCGACTATGAAGCTGAGCTGGCTGAATACACAATAAAAGACCCGATCCTGAATATCGCCACTGACCTGTTTTCCAAAAAGCCGGATGTCATTGGATTCAGTTGTTATATTTGGAATATTGAGGAGACCATCAAGGTCATTCAAGTACTTCGGAAGATCCTCCCGGAAGTAAAGATTGTTCTTGGCGGTCCTGAAGTCACTTATGACGTTCCTTACTGGCTGGAACGCTTAAAAGGCGATGTGGATTTCATTGTGCTGGGTGAAGGGGAAGAAACCTTTAAACAGCTCCTTGTACAAGTTAATGGTGAGGAAGATTGGTCCAAGGTGCATGGAATTGCTTATATGAAAAATGAAAAACCGGTGATTAAGCCGCAGCAAAACAAAATTGACCTGCGCAATGTTCCTTCCCCATTCAGATTTGAAGAAGACCTACCTTATTTGTCAAAAAGGGTGACATACATCGAAACGAGCAGAGGCTGCCCATTCAGATGCCAATTCTGTCTATCATCGATAGAAGTCGGCGTAAGGTACTTTGACCGCGAAAAGGTAAAGGAAGATATCCGTTACTTGATGAAGAACGGAGCAAAGACAATAAAGTTTGTTGACCGGACGTTTAATATCAGCCGGAGTTATGCGATGGAAATGTTCCAATTCCTGATAGACGAGCATCTACCCGGAACTGTCTTTCAGTTCGAAATCACTGCAGACATCATGAGGCCTGAGGTCATTGAATTCCTAAATAGAGAAGCACCTCAGGGTTTATTCAGATTCGAAATCGGTGTGCAGTCCACCAACGATGAAACCAACGACTTAGTCATGAGGAAACAAAATTATAAAAAGCTTACAAGAACGGTAACCATGGTAAAAGACGGCGGGAAAATCGATCAGCATTTAGACCTGATAGCCGGCCTTCCTGAAGAAGATTATCATTCTTTCCGAAAAACCTTTAACGATGTTTTTGAACTGCGTCCTGAAGAGCTTCAATTAGGTTTTCTTAAAATGCTACGCGGTACCGGTTTAAGAATACGTGCAAATGATCATCAATACACCTACATGGAGCACTCTCCATATGAAATCCTTGGCAATAATGTATTATCATTTGATGATATCGTAAGAATCAAACAGGTGGAGGATGTGCTTGAGAAATATTGGAATGACCACAGGATGGACGAAACGATTGAATATCTTGTCACTACTTGTTTTGAAACACCTTTTGATTTCTTTCAACAATTCGGGTCGTATTGGGAAGGACGCGGATGGTCCAGAATCGGCCATCAGCTCGAGGATCTTTTCAAAAGATTATACGAATTCCTTTCTTCTCACGAAAGGCTTGATATGAATGTGATTGAAGGACTAATGAAAGTGGATTACCTAAGAAATCAAAAATACAAGCCGCGTAAACCTTGGTGGATACATGAAATGACGAAGGAAGAGCGATCAGCCATTTATCAGGAGCTCTTACAATTTCCCCATATTGCCGGAACGGACTTCACTGATTTGAATCTTTCTGAAAAAGAAATTTATAAACACACACTGCTCGAAACCATCATTTCAAAAGATGGAAGGAATCAATATGTATTGGCCTACTTTGAACCTTCAACCGGGCATTCCTCCCTCTTTTTGTTTGAGAAGGAATATGTATCAAACTAGTCAGGAAACTGTCTAAAACAGCGTATAGATAATAAGAAAAGTGCTAAGCGGCATTCCGCCTAGCACTTTTTCTTATCTTCTTTTTGTTTCTTGTTATCTTTTAGTGAAGCTTCTATTAGCTTTGCTGCGTTCATATCCCCAAACTCCTGGCCAAATTCTTCCCGGACAATTTCCTTTTTCTTCTTCATCAACTTCTGCCTTTCATGCCTTTGGCGGAATTTCTGTTTTTACCTTTGCTTGCATCTTCACCGTGGGTGAATTCTGCAGCAAATTCAGATTCTTGTTTATTCTTTAATGGAGTCTTATTATTTTTTTCAGCAGCATCATGTTGTGCTTTACGTTTTGCCATGTATATCATCTCCTTTATGAGATTACTTTTCCCACTTGTATTTATGCTCATTCAGGAATCTGTTTTAGAAACAATAACCATAGAAAATGAATAAATGCAGGTAATTACCAAAGACTAAAAAAAAATAGAATGAGGAAATAAAATGACCATTGTTTTTTTACTCACATATGCATTGGCAGGATGGAAGTTCGGTAATTGGAAGGAGTTCCACTCTTTCTATCCGACATTACTATTTTTTATTATTGGGGATTTACTATCGCAATTCCTCCTTTTTGAATACTCGATGTGGAAATTTCATGCTGCCGATCCATTTTCACAGAGCTTAAAACTAAATCATACCATCATTGCCTTGTTAAAAATGATGATTCAATATACAGTCACGGTTGCTATCTTTATTGGAAGGCTCCCCGAGACCCTGCCAAAAAGGATTCTATGGGTCCTTTTATGGACGGGTATTTACGGAACAACCGAGGGATTGTCATTTCTTCTTGGCATGATGACCTATCACCATGGCTGGCATTTCGGTTGGGACCTCGTCTTTAACATTATGATGCTTACCATGCTCGTCATTCATCATAAAAAACCGATTTATGCCTGGATCGCATCCTTCCCGGTCATCGTCGGCCTATGGATTATTTTTGACGTCCCTTATTCTGTTTTAAAATAAGGCTCATATAAATATGACGTTTTTCTATATATAAAAAACGGTGTTGAAATTCAACACCGTTTTTTGTCATCCAATGATTACCCTCTCTTTTGGGTAATGATAGTTCGCCGTTTTTTCCTTGCCTCCGATCATGAAGAGGAAGGACAGGATGCCCACACGTCCGATGAACATCAATATCATAATGACGCATTTACCAATGGTGGATAGTTCTGATGTAATACCCAATGATAAACCTGTGGTTCCAAAGGCTGAAGAAACTTCAAAAATGATTTCAATCAAAGAATGACTTTCCGTCAAACTCAAAATGAGGATTGAGCAAAAGCACAGTATTGTTGCTACAATCGTAACTACAAGGGATTTGATAATGTCCTGCTCATGAATTTCCCTTCTAAAGATTTTAATCGTTTGATTACCTCTTGCGAAATGGAAGAGAAATAAAAGGTTCAAAGCGAATGTAGTTGTTCTTATACCGCCTCCCACAGAACTAGGAGACGCCCCTATAAACATCAGGCCGCTAAGTAACAATAAAGTCGTAGTTGAGAATTCTGCAACATTCATCGTCGCAAGTCCTCCACTTCTTGTAGAAGCTGACTGAAACAGTGCGTAGAAGAAAGATTCGTGCCATACCATACCATTGAAGAAATGATTGTATTCGAGGATGATGATCATTACTGTACCGAACACTAATAAACAAGCAAACGTCAGAGTCGTGATTTTCGTAAAAAGAGAAAAATGATGCTTACTCCTTTTACTGTTCATCAAGAAATCCTTAGTCTCTATAAGAACTGGAAATCCGATAGCTCCCATAGTAATGAGGATGATCGTTATGAATTGGACAAAATAATCATGTTTAAATGGAATCATCGACTGCCCCGTTATATCGAATCCTGCATTCGTTGTCGCACTTACCGAAGCGAATAACCCTTGAATGAACGCTTCCTGCCAAGTGGGATAATAACTCAGGAAGTATACACCCAGAGTGAGCCCTCCGATTATTTCAATTATGATTATCAGAAGCAATATCTGTTTCAAAAGATTTACCAGACCTGCTAAATTGGTCTGATTTTGATCTGTCATAATCAGCCTGCGTTCTTTTAAGCCGATTTTTTTCCCTACCAGCAGCCAAAAAAATGTCCCTACCGCCATGACGCCAATACCTCCAAACTGAAGGACGAAAATCAGGAGGAAGATCCCTGTGGTGCTGAACGTGTCGGCAGTACTCACGACAGTCAAGCCAGTCACACTCACAGCACTTACAGAAGTAAATAAAGCATCGATGAACTTCCAGTCCACCCCGGGCTTATGGGCAGCGGGCAGGCTTAATAATATAGTTGCCACCGTTACTGCAAGCAGATAATAGGTGACAATCACCTGTGCAGGTGTCAATTTATTCAGTTTAGAACGTAATAATAACCACATATGTACTTCCCTTTCAAAGACAATAATCATTTACTTTCTCTATCTTAAATAAAATGAAGATGGAAAGAAAGGAAAAAAAGCAGATTCCCTTATTTTATTCTTTCTTTCAAGCTCTTTCCGCATACTCATCTGCATTTAAATCGAGAAATTCCTGGTATCCGAAATAAATATTACCACTAATGAAGACCGTGGATATACAAATACTACTATTACGGAAGCAAATGGCTTCACGTTTTATTAAAAGGAGGAGACTCATTATGGCTAGAAGCAGTAACAAATTATTAGTGCCTGGTGTTGAACAATATCTTGATCAAGTGAAATATGAAATTGCTCAGGAATTTGGCGTGACGCTTGGGTCTGACACTGTTTCTCGTTCTAACGGTTCAGTTGGAGGAGAAATTACAAAGCGTCTTGTAAAGCAAGCTCAATCTCAGCTTTCAGGCGGACAAACTAAATAAAATGGATAAGCTAGCCGGAAATCGCCGGCTGGCTATTACATTACATATAAGTAAACGGCGAAAGGCTCATTCGGGGTGAATGAGCCTTCCGTACTTAATTGATTAGAGTATTTAAGCATTTAATCCGATCTTAGTTTTCATTTCCTTTTTTGCGTGGTATGTCAGTATCATAACCGTTACCGTGATTTTTATTATCGCTGCGGTTTGATTTATCTTCGTTCTTACTATTCTTTTCCCGGTGCTTATCTGACGATCTGTTATTGGTGTCTCTTTTATTATCGTGTGAGCGATTATCGGATTCACTGCGCTCTTTTTGAGAAGATGTATTTCGATTAGAAGTGTTATTTCCTTGGCTGCCTCTATTTTTTTCGGCATTATTACCATTTCCAACCTCATTCTTCCTTTTTTCAATCGAGGCGGCATTATTTTGTTTGCCATCGTTTGCCTCTTCTTTTTCATCGGACTGATTAGACACTGCTGGATTTTCTGGCTTAATGACTTCCTTTTCTTTTTTCACAGCGGGTTCTTCTATATTTTCATCAGGATTTACTATGATTTTTTTGTCTCGCTTACCCTTTTCTTTAAGAAGGGTACCTGCTGTCATACCTTTCTCTACAGCCTCTTCCCTAATATCAGTTGTAGTTTCGTTCACGATAATTTCAGTAGGATGCAGATTGTTATACTCATTAGTGAAGTCATGTAATTCATTTAGCAACGCTGAATATGTTTCATCCTCCGCCAATTCCGTAAGTGTGGAAGTGATCCACACATTCTGGCCCTTTTTTAAATAACCGAGCTTTTCGCTCAAACGAAGAATTTCTTCTGCGACATCGCTTACCTCTTCATTCTTCCAATCCTCTAGCTTCTTTATCAGGACCTTTCCATCTTCATTATATGGTGTTATGGCAATTACTTGCTGCTCCCTGTCTAAGGAAAGTTCAAGGCTTGGATTAATGTCTACTGAGACATATGCATAGGCTTTATCACTTTGCAAGAAACTCGTGGAGAAGAGGGTGATCATAAGGATTGCTGCTGTCAGAATCGAGGCAGCCGCCTTCCAATTCCTCTTCTCTATTACGCGTCTGTCTTTCTTTACAGGATGGAAAGGGATTTCTTCACCAACCGAGTACTGCTTATTAGGCGTTTTCTTTCCATTCATAAATTGTCCATCCGGCGTCATCATAACGAGTACATCACGTCTAATTTCCATAATGATCCCTTTTTTCATATATCTAACCGCCCTTTTAAGTAATCCTTTAAATATAGATAATCACCAATCATAATCAGAGAAATGGCAATTATGTACTTTCTATTTCTCTCGATTGTTTTTCTGCTTACATTCACCTGTTTTTCTAATTTTTTAATAGGCAAACGTTTTTTCTCTATGAGGTAATTCATTAATTCATTCGACGTGACGACTGTTCTTGCAATTTCAATTGCATTGATTCTCGCATCTTCATGTTTCGGAGACTGCTCAACAAGATCTGTAAATGACAAGTTATAATGAGAAAGCTGGTCCTGAAAATCCATTATCTCTTCTCTTCTTTTCAGGCTGTCCTCCTGCTTTTCGTATTCCTCAACCGATACTACCTGTTCGATGGTTAATCCTGGCGAATCTTCTTCATCTTCAATTAGATTCTTATCAATACTGATATCCTGAAATTTCCCGTTCTTTCTGATGTAATCAATTACCTTACGTTTAATGATTACTTCTGCAAAACTGATAAAGGAAGCTCCTCGATCGTTATTATATTTAAAGATGGCATCATGAAAAGCAATAAGACCGATGCTAAATTCATCATCGCTTTCATAAATATACCGCTTGCAAACTGAAGAAACGGTTTTTTTTATAAATGGCTTATAATCATTGATGACCATATTAAGCAGCTTCTCGTCACCATCTTGAATGTCAATTGCCAATTCTTCAAGTGATGGCTTCTTCATTTTTTTCGTTAGTATGAATAGTAATAAATTTAGCATCAGTCTCACCCCATCCTGCAAACTATTATACTAATAAGCTGCTTTTTTTCAATGGAAAATAGAGAGGAAGGGGTCCACTAAGCTGCAATTCACCTCAATATGCTTCCACTAAGTATTACTTAGTTTACTGAATTATGGTGTATTGCGCCTTAGTTTTCCCCTTCAGACTGATGTTTAAGATTGGTCACCCTGCAAGATGTTTCATCCTTTTCTTTACAGCCGCAAAATTAGTTATGTCCGTTCCCTTTTTGACCTTGCCCTTTATCATGGTCGTTCTTTTCATGCCCTTGACCTTTATTTTCATTCTTTTCAGCTTGGCCTCTCTCTTCTTTTTGGCCTTGCTTTCTTTCTTCTTTCATCGTTTCACGCTGCTCTTTTGCCTGCTGCTTTCTTTCTTCACGCTCTTCCTTCGCCTCTTGCTTAGCTGCTTTACGCTCTTCTTTCACTTCTTTTTTCTCTGCCTTTACCGGTGCCGGTGCTGGCTCAACTTCTTCCTCAGCCGGCTGTTCTTCTACTGGAGTTTCACCAGTTGTGGTTTCTTCTGTTGTAGTATCTGTTGATTCTTCAGGAACTTCAGTTGTTTCTTCTTCTTTTGATTCCTCTGTCTCTTCTTCTTTTGCCCATTTCTCTTCAAACTTAGCAAGCTTCTCAGCTAATTTCGCATAGCTCTTTTCAATATTTTTCTCTAATGCAGCTCTTGCTTTAGGATTTTTCACTTTTTCAAGTGCAGCACTTAAAGCCACAATATTTTGAGACATCAGCTCTTTCATTTCTTCAACATCTTTATCTTCAGTTGTTGTATCCTCTGTATTTTCTTCTGTATCTCTATTTTCGTCTGTTGTATCTTCTTCTGAATCACCAGTTCCATCCGAGTCTTCAGTTGTTGTATCTTCGTCGGTTGTCTCAGTGTCTTCCGCAGGTTGTTCTTCAGTCTCAGTCTCATCTTCCGTTACATCATCTTTCTCTTCAGTAGCGGTATCTTCGTCTGCAGCATTTTCATCTGTCCACTTATCTTCGAAAGAATTCATCATATCGATTGCTTTGTTGATTGCTTCGATTGCTTCTTCCTCTTGTCCTGCTTGAAATAAAGCTTCTGCTTCAGCTAAGCGCTCAGCTGCGTATTCAGCAAGTAATTTTGCTTCTTTGCTGTCATCCATTGTGAAAGCAAGCTTTACTTTTTCCAATGCAAGCTTAGCAAAGTAAAAGAAACTACCAGGTAATAAGGATGGCGCTTCAGTAGATTCTTCTAATTTTTCGACTTCTTCTTTCACTGAGTCGATCGTCGCCTCATCATTCACTTGTACGTTGGTGTTGGATTCCGTTTCTTTCTGTTCTACATTCACCGTGTCATAACTTTCACTATCTGAATTAGCAAATGCCGAAGTCCCTGAGAAAGTAACTGATCCTGCAAGCAATACAGCCAGTGTAGATTTCATGATTTTTAATTGTTTTTGTTTTGTCATATGTAGCACCTCTGATTTTTTTGTAAGCGATCGCCTTATTACAGGAATTACGTTTATGTATTTTTTTTTGAGGGGGTAGCTGACAGAAAAAAATAAAAGTTTCTCATTTGGGTGTTAGGTTGCCTCTTTGATTAACCCCTTAAAATACGGAGGAATCAGAAAAAGCTGATACTGCGAATGACCGCTGCATCAGCTTTCTTTAATTATTCGGTGCCGGTTCCTGAATCATGCACTTCTGTTTTCTTTGCTTTCTTTTTGGATAGTAAATATCCGCCTGCAGCAAGCAGAATCAGAACGCTCCAGAAGACCGCTTTCCATCCTTTGGATTCTGGAAAGTGATGATCTAATATGGCTACTTCTGGGTGAGCTAAAGTAAACACCGCCAACTTGACTCCAACCCATCCAACGATTAAAAAAGCGGTGGATTCAAGCGTCGGATATTTTTCAAGTAATTTAACGAACCAGGTTGCCGCAAATCGCATGATGACCAGTCCGATCACCCCTCCAAGGAACATCACTGCAAATTGTCCGCCGTCGATTCCCCCAATTTTAAACCATCCGGCAGGCTGGAGGGTTACGGCAAGAGCCACGGCAGCTAACATTGAATCCACAGCAAATGCAATATCCGCAAGCTCGACTTTAAGCACTGTAGTCCAAAAACCCGATCCTTTCTCATTTGCCGGCTCTCCCTCAATAACACCTTTATCTCTTTTCTTTTTGATAAAATGATGAATGGCAACATAGAAAAGATAAATTGCCCCTATTGCTTGAACCTGCCACACATCCACCAGGAATGAAATCATGAATAGAGCAAGAAATCTAAATAAAAATGCACCAAACAACCCATAAAACAGAGCTTTTTTCCGTTGTTCTGCAGGCAAATGCTTAACCATGACTGCCATGACCACAGCGTTATCGGCTGCCAGGATTCCTTCCAATCCCACCAGGATAAGCAATACCCACCCGTATTCCAATAACATCGTTGCATCCATAGTATATAAGTCCCTCCTATTTCACTGTTCGTTTTCCATAAGGCAAGGAATTTTCAAATATAAAAAAGACCCTTGCCTAAAAAGGCAAAGGTCTTGCTTAGCATTGTATACAATGCCAACAAAGCCGATGGATAAACCATGAAATGACGACTTTGTTTAGGCCGAAGCCTATAGCTACTCCCCTTTGACAGGTAGAAAACGTATATTATCTATATATTCATGTTATCTCAAATATAGACGTCCGTAAAGAATTGTGCCTCACCGAAACTTCAGTAAAAGAGAACGGAGTGAAAGACCTATGAAGACACCCGGAATGACACACATCATAGGAAAAAATATGGGTCCAATGAATTTCCCGAACACATATACTTTTGGAGAATACATAAGCCCGACAGTGACAAAGTAGGCTGATAGTACAAAGGGTAAGTATGCGTATTCCTGTTCTTCCATCAAGGCTATTTTGTATGCATCCCACATTGCAAACATATAAAGACATGGATAAAACATAAGCCACTGATAATCAATGACTGCAGCAGCCTTATGCGTTTCTCCTAAAAAACTGTACATGATAGCCTGATTAAAATTACTTTGAACATTGATGATGATTTCAAGCAGTACAAATAACGTTCCCTTAAACCATAGGCCAGCCAATAATTGAGGAAATCCCGGGAGAGCGATACTCCAAAGGATCGCTTCTGTTCTAGTGATGGATTTCTTCATGAGGATCCCCTATTATTCAGGTAAGCCTTGAGGTTTATGATCACAAGGTGTAGTGTATAAAAACGTTGTAGTCGGCTGTTATGTAAATCAAGGGAATGTAACATCTTGAGAGTCCTCCTAGAGATGTATCTCCGTTTATTTTTACCATTCTTCTCCCAATTATTACGAGGATTCTTTTTATTGTCAGGACTTGTGATATTCTGGAGTCATTCACTGAATTTTGGACCCGCCGGCTTCACCCGTGTTCCGGTCATGTAAACAATATGAAAAAAGCTTACCCTGGTCATCGACGTTTTCAATCTATTGACCAGGGTGAATTTTTTAATATTTGTATGTGTATTTATTTTTTCGTTTCATACGTCTTGTTTCTTTGTCGAAGAAACTGTAGACCACAGGGATGACATAAATGGTCAAAAGAGTACTGCTGACGAGTCCCCCAATGACTGCTATTCCCATTGGCTGGTTGATTTCTGTTCCTTCTCCGATTCCCAGCGCTAACGGAAGGAGGCCAAGGATAGTCGTGAGGGCAGTCATCAAAATCGGACGTGTTCGATCCTGAACGGCTTCCACTATCGCCTCAAAACTATTCGGTGCCGTTTCTTTACGCTGATTGATGTAATCCACGATGACGATCGCATTATTGACAACTATACCCGCTAAAACAATTACTCCGATGATGGCCGATATACTAATCGGCGTTCTGGTGATCGTAAGGGACAAAGCTACTCCTATTACCATGAGCGGTACAGTGAACATGATGACAAAGGGATACTTGAATGACTCGAATTGTGCTGCCATGACCAAATAAACAAGCACGATCGCAAGTCCCAATGCAAGGGCCATATCATCGATTGAGTCCTCCAGCAGCTCTCTGTCACCGCTGAATGAAACCTGGGTTGCATCAGGCAGGTTCAGCTCCTCGATCTTTTCATCCACTGACTGTGATATGGTTCCAAGATTGGTAGATGATGAATACTTCAAATCAAATTGAACGGCATGCTGTTGATCAATTCTTTGTATACTGACAGGTCCATCTTCAATACTGAAGTCCACCACTGAATCAAGTGCAATATACTCTCCTCTGCCATTTGGAATAAGCAGTTTTTTTAATGAGTCAAGATTTTCTGTGATATTCCGGTCATATTGAACAAAGACGCTGAGCACATCCGATTCTTTTGTTACGATTTGAGTGGCCATGACCCCTCTTGTAATATCTTGAACGGTACTTCCGATCTGGGCGGGAGTAAGACCTTGTTTCAGAGCCTCATCCTCATTTACGTTCATTTGTATTTCTTTCACCGTTTCCATTTTGTCAGTACTTAAAGCAGTTACGTTTTTCATATCCTTCAGTGAGTCAAATAAGCGGTCCACTGATTTATCCAAGCGTTCAGGGTCTGTGTCCCGCACATTGAACGTTAATGTTTGAGGACTCGTACCTGAAGTAGACTGCAGATTGAAGGAAATTTCAGCTGAATCATTGACGCTCTGAGCTGCTTTTTCGATTTCGGGTTTAATATCATCTGCAAATTCGAAGATGGAGCGACCCCTTTCTTCAAGTGGTTTCATCTTCACATAAATTTCAGCTATATTTCCTTTCTCCGAGCCCCTGAATGATTCCTCCTGGGTCGTCCCGACAAGGCTTACAAATACATCTACTTCTTTTTGTCCCTTTAGATTTTTTTCAATCGCTTTTACGGTTTTATTCGTTTCTTTAATTGAAGAACCATTTTCCAACTCGACTCTCATATTGAAGAATCCCTCGTCTGTCGGGGGCAGGAACTGAGTGCCTACAGTAGTCAATCCATAGCCGCCTGCCACAAGGGTCACCACGGTGATCATTAATATGACGAATCTATGGCGCAAGGACCATTTAATGCTTTGAATGAATCGCTTGCGGGTCTTTGAACGCCTGCGTCTTGCTTCAAGGTTTCCTTTCGGTTTCTTTAACAGCCTGCTTGCAAGCATTGGAATGACTGTGAGTGCAACGACTAAGGATGCGATCAAGCTAAATGATATCGTAAGTGCAAACTCCGTAAATAACTCGCCTAATAATCCTGATATGAACACAACCGGAAGGAAGACCGCAACGGTTGTTAAGGTTGAGGCCGTGATGGCAGCCCCGACTTCCTTTGCACCTTCACTTGCCGATGTCTTTGGATCCTTTCCTAAAGAAAGATGTCTATAAATATTCTCAATGACCACGATAGCATTATCGACAAGCATCCCGATTCCCAGTGCCAGCGCACCAAGCGTCATGATATTTAATGTAAAGTCAGCAAAGAACATGAGAACAAATGTGACAATGACAGAATACGGTATGGCCACTCCGATGATCAGCGGGCTTTTTACATTTCTCAGGAATAAGAATAAGACTAACATGGCAAATGCTCCACCAATCAATAATGAATTGGTTATATTCCCGATCGCATCAGATATATAATCTCCTTGATCAAATAGGATATTAGCTTTGATCGATTGATACTGTTCCTGTTCCAGCAACCGGGCCAGTTCCTCTTGGAATTCTTTTGAGACTGAGGCAGTATTAGCATCGGATTGTTGGAGAACGCTGAATAGTACGGCAGGCTCCTGATTTGCCCGAGTTGAAGTGTTCGTACTTTCTTCCTTTCGCTCTACCGTTGCAACATCTTCCAATGTAAGGTCTTTCCCTGTTTGAGGATTCACTCCGACTACAAGTTTCTTTATTTCATCTGCACTTTTCAATTGACTGATTACGCGGGTCGTCAAGGTCTGTCCATCTGTTTCAATGGTGTCACCCGGAGATGTAATATTGTTCGCTCGTATCGCATTCACGATATCAGCCTGTTTCATACGATTTTCCCTTAATGCCTGCTGGTCCAATTCTATGACAACCTCATCATTGAAGGAACCGGAGACATTAACATTTGCAACTCCTTCTACACGAGTCAGTTCTAATTTTAATTTCTCAGAAAGAGCCTTTAGATTATTGCCGTCTCCTTCTTCTCTCAGGGATACTTGAATGATGGGAAACTGAGCGAGATCAAACTTTAAGAACCTAGGTTCTTGGGCACCGTCTGGTAAAGGAGATTGATCAATACGCTGCAGCACATCATTTTCAATTTCATCAATGGATGTAGTCCATGAGAACTCCAGGAGAATAAAATTAGAGCCTTCCCTTGAAGTGGACTGAATGTTTTTCATCCCAGGTAACGTAGAAAGGTTTTCTTCCAAGGGTTTCGTAACTTTCTCCACTACCTCATCGGGACTTGCCCCAGGGTAATTGGTAACCACCACCCCTACAGGAGGATTCAAATCTGGAATAAGCTTTAATGGAATCCTTAGGAGAGACACTCCCCCTAATATCAATATTAACAACATCGTCACAATCGTAAATACAGGACGACGTATTGAAAAATCACTGATTTTCAATGATGCTGCTCCCCTTTCTAAGTCATCTAGGCAGGCTTTTTCTTTTGTTTGTTGTTTTATCGATGGTATTTTCAATCGCTTTATGGAAAAAGCCTCTATGTAAGACAAATTGCAGTTAGTTTTACTATAAGTCCTTAACCATTAACCTTCAATAATAAAGCGTCTGGTGTTTCGATTGTTCACACATTGGTCACCAAATAAATAATTTACGTCTTTTTGTAAAGACTAAGTTTATACTTTTACGAAGGAGTTAAATCATGCCAAACTGGATTCCATTTGTATC
Source organism: Bacillus sp. Marseille-Q1617 (assembly GCF_903645295.1). Taxonomy (NCBI): domain Bacteria; kingdom Bacillati; phylum Bacillota; class Bacilli; order Caryophanales; family Bacillaceae; genus Bacillus; species Bacillus sp. Marseille-Q1617. The sequence goes on along the minus strand of NZ_CAHJXM010000001.1, from coordinate 1,426,234 downwards.
CTTAATGATCATCAGTGTGTTCCTGCTAGCCTATACGTTGATGAAAAATCATGATAAATCTCCTCAGATCTTTCTGTTTTGGCTTTTTATATGCGGGCTTGCCTTTTCGTTTGAATTTGTCATCTTCATCCTGTTGGAAAGTTATGAGTATTATCCGCATATTTTAGCCAACGAGTATAATGACAATATATTGGGGTCTATAAGTTCACAGGCCTTCGCAGTTCCTGCAGCAACCATTTTCATAGTGGTTTTTCATCTAAGAAATAGATGGATCTTCCTTATTATTGGTCTATTCTTTATGATTGAAACACTATTCTTATATCTTAATGTTTACCATCACAATTGGTGGAAATCGACTTACACCACGTTTTTTTTGGTGTTGACAGTTACCCTTTCAAAGGCTTGGTGGAAATCATTGAGTAAAGTGACATATCACTATATCAATTTTACGACTCTTTTCTTTGCACTGCTTACACTCACCCAAACAGGAGGATGGATATTGTCTGCGCTATTGGGCCTATATGAATTACCCGTCCAGTTTTTCAGTGAAGAAATCAGAAACAATATTACAGGCAATTTTATCTATCTGTTATTTACCACTTATCTGTACTCACTTATCATTTATTTTCGTAACAGCGAACTCCCTTTTACCATCATGTCAGTCACATTCCTGCTATCTATCGAAATCTTGATGGTGGATCAGGGAATACTTCACTTAAGAGAACCATTCTACATTTTTGTTTTACCTGTACTCCACATCACCTTTATTCAGTGGGGGAAGTTCGTATACCGTCGTCACTTTCCTCTTTATCAACAAACAACAGAAAAAAGACTGCTCCAGCATGAATAGACATGTACTTCATTAAAATCTGGTCTATTCGATGCGGAGCAGTCTTTTATTATCACTGATTGCTAAAACATGCATCTGATCAACTTGTTATTGATTGACTGCAGGATTCATTTCCTTTGTTTCACGTTTAATTGTCCACCCCGTAAATCCGTACAAAATCGTAATCAATGGGGAGACAATACAAAACACTGCAAACGGAAGGTACTCCAGAGTCGGAACGCCAAGGACATCTGTGAGAAAAATACCACATACACTCCAAGGAACTAAAGGATTCACAACGGTACCGGCATCCTCAAGCGTCCTTGAAAGGTTCTTGGGGTGAAGGCCGAGCTTCTTGAATTGAGTCTGAAATGCTTCACCAGTCAATAGAATGGATAGATATTGTTCACCAACGACAACATTTATCCCGATTGCAGAGAAAGCTGCAGCAAAAATGGTACGTTTTGCTGAACCGATCACGACAGACAATCTGGAAAGCAGAACAGGAATGATACCAAGCTTAAATAATAGTCCTCCCAGACTTAATGAAAGAATGACTAACGAAATCGTAAACATCATGCTTTCCACCCCGCCGCGGCTCAATAGTGAATCAACTGCTTCCACACCCGTGTCGGAAGTATACCCTGCAAAGAGAATGGTAAAGAGTTCCTTTACATCCATAGAGACGTGAAAGATGGAAACCCCTATAGAAACCGCTACATTTATAGACAGAGCAAGCAAGGCAGGGACCTTAAGTGCAATCAACATCAATAGCATGACTACAGGGAGGAAACTGTACCAATGAATTAGTCCTGACTGAGTCAACCCATCTTGAATGGCTTGTAATTTCGATAAATCGACATCCTGTTTCCCTGGTGATAAAAGGAGGAAAACGAGAAGAGTAATAATGAATGCAGGGATTGTCGTCCATGCCATGTTACGGATGTGTGTAAATAAATCCACTTTCACAATGGACGAGGCAAGGTTTGTCGTATCAGACAGTGGTGACATTTTATCGCCAAAAAATGCACCTGATACGATTGCGCCGGCAGTAATGGCCATGGATAACCCCATTGCTTCTCCAATCCCAATCAAAGCTACACCTATGGTTGCTGCTGTCGTTAAGGAACTGCCGATCATCACTCCGCTCAAGGCCGTAAGGAGAAATGCAATGGCGTAAAAGAAATAAGGAGAAACAAACTCAAAACCATAGAACATCAAAGTCGGAATGGTGCCACTGATCAACCAGCTGCTGATTAAGAGGCCGATAAATATGAATAACAGTACCGCTCCAAGTCCTCCTTGTGCACCTAAAATCATCCCTTCTTCAATATCTTTAAATCTCATTTTACGAAAGAACCCATAAATCATCAGTAAGAATAAAGAGATGATAATCGGAATATGCGGAACTGCTTCCAGACGGATGATGCTGATACTGATAGTCGCAAGTATAATAAATAAAATAGCAATAGCTTCAATCAATTTAGGCTGCTGAACAGGCTTGATATTTAACATATGGATGTCACTCCCTTAAAGTGTGAGATATACATTTAAGTTGGGATTAAGGAAAAAAAGAAAAACCCTTCTATCCCTGGTATAGGGACGAAGAGTTTCTCCGCGGTACCACCCTAATTGGAGCATCAACCTCTCCATCCTTCTTATGAGGACTTAAAAATTGATTACTCCCGCTTCATAAAGGCTTGTCTCATTTGAATAAGTCGCCGGCAACATAACTTTATATGAACAATGTAATTCAGATCATCACCGACCTAAGCTCTCACCTTCCGCTTAGTCTCTGGCTGCTGTCAAGAGATATCCTACTGATTTGTTCGAGACAATACTATATAGTTTCGCACTTAAACGCTTTTAAGCTTTTATGCATTAAAGTATTATTCATAAGTAATTTTAACATGTCGCACGAGGATGTCAATAAAAAATTAAAATAACTCCATAATATAAAATCATGGAGCTTGTATTACCATATAGAATTTTTGAAGGTTATATACCTTTAGACAAAATAAGGAACCAAAGGTTTTTCTGCATGTAATGCAGGCTTGCCGATCAAGTAACCCTGTGCATACTCCACTCCGGCTGCTTTACAGAATGTCAATTCCTCTTTTCGTTCAACCCCTTCTGCCAGTACAGAAATCCCCAATTCCCGTGCAATATGGATTACGTTCTTCAAAAATTGTTGTTTGTCTGTATTCATGTCGCATTCTGATATATAGGAGCGATCAATTTTGACATAATCGGGCTGAAGTAACGAGAGCATCTCTATCGTTGAGAAGCCAGATCCGACATCATCAAGTGCAACCTTCATCCCTTCTCGTTTGTAGACTTCGAGAACAGACTTTAAATGGTTAACATCTTCTATTTTTTCCGTTTCTACCACTTCAAACACCAGATCCTCAGGGTCCACTCCATATTTATCGACGATTTCGAAAGTATGTTTCAGACAAAAGTCAGGATTATAAATGGTAGATGGAAGAAAATTGATAAAGCTCTTCACTCCTTTGTCCACATTACCGATCCTGCTTTCTATTGCCGTCCTTCTTGCCCGCTGATCAAGCAAGGAATGAAAGCCTGTCAATAACGCAGCTTCAAACAATGCCCCAGGATTAAACGTTAATGAAGGGTCAGCATTTCGTAGAAGACTCTCATATGCAAACAATTCAAAATGATCGAGGTCTATTATCGGCTGTAAATAGCTCACAAAATTCCCTGTCTGAATCATCCCTATCATATCCCGGTGCTTTATCTTATTCAGAAACTCTTCTGCGGGGTAGAAGTCAACTGGTACTTCAGTAGCTGAAATGCTGCATTTCCAGTCTTCTTCGATCAATTTTCGGGAGGTTCCCTCAAGCTTCCTATAAAGGGAGTCAAGATTATCATAAGGTAATAAATAAGAATGCATGCCTACGCGCACTCCCTCCCCGATAGGATTTACGCTGTACTTGTTATTAAATAGATACAGATTCCCTGATTGGTAGAAACTCATCGTGGTGCCGCAATTCGCACAAAATGTATTCAAAAAACCATCTCTCCTTATAAAAAATCCTCTGCTTCCATAATAGACCTTTTCACCTATACATTACTAGTAAATAAGCTTCAGAAAAATTGCATACAAAAACCCCTTCACAGGCGTTTGCCTTTGAAGGGGGTGGATGTTTTTTATTATGCTTACATCAAGCTGTATAGTTTGATGTCAGGATGTTTATCAGAGAACCATCTCATCGCAAAATCATTTTCAAACAGGAAGACCAGATTTTCATGCCGGTCTTTTACAAGCATACTCCGTGAGCTTGACATCGACTCTTTTACATCTTCCTCATTTTCAATCCATCTGGCAATTTTAGAACCAACCGGCTCCATTCTTACATCGACGTTGTATTCATTTTTCATTCTGTGCTCGAATACTTCGAATTGAAGCTGACCTACTGCTCCGAGAATGACATCCTCGGTTCTCGTCTTGTAATACTGGATTGCACCCTCCTGGACAAGCTGCAGGATCCCTTTTTGGAAATGCTTTTGTTTCATTACATTCTTAGCCGTTACCCTTACAAAAAGTTCAGGAGTAAATTGCGGAAGCTTTTCGTACTGGAAGGATTTCTTACCTTCTGTAAGAGTATCACCGATCTGATACGTACCGGTATCATAGATCCCGATAATGTCACCACTTACCGCTTCATTTACCGTACTCCTGTCATCTGCCAGAAATTGAGTGGATTGAGCCAATTTGATATTCTTCCCGATACGGGGAAGATTTACTGACATCCCTCTTTCAAATTGCCCCGAACAAATTCGAAGAAAAGCAATTCGATCGCGGTGAGCGGGATTCATATTCGCCTGGATTTTAAAGATAAACCCAGAGAACTCTTCACTTGCCGGATCGATTTCTCCAATGTCCGAACTTCTTGGCTGAGGGGAAGGTGCAAATTGCAGATAGGTCTCAAGAAAAGTCTGTACACCAAAGTTCGTCAGAGCACTCCCGAAAAATACAGGTGAAAGTTCTCCTGTTGCAATTCGTTCCCTGGAGAATTCATTACCTGCTTCATTAAGGAGCAGCACATCCTCTAATGTCTGATTATAGAGATTACTATCTTTCATGGAATGATCCCCATCTATTTCCCCACCTTCATTAAGGGGAATGAAGCGATCCTCGTCTTCTACACGGAATTGTTCGATCCGATTATGAAAACGATCGTAGATCCCGAGGAATTCTTTCCCCATTCCGATTGGCCAGTTCATCGGGTATGATTGAATCCCCAGCACTTCTTCAAGCTCTTCCAATAATTCAAGGGGTTCACGTCCCTGACGATCTAGCTTGTTAATGAAAGTGAAGATTGGAATCCCTCTCATGCGGCAGACTTTAAACAATTTTAACGTCTGTGCCTCAATCCCTTTAGCGGAGTCGATGATCATGACGGCACTGTCAACGGCCATCAATGTCCGATACGTATCTTCCGAGAAGTCTTGGTGTCCCGGTGTATCCAGGATATTCACCCGGTAGTCATCATAATCAAATGCCATCACCGAGGATGTAACCGAGATTCCTCTTTGTTTTTCAATTTCCATCCAGTCTGAAGTGGCAAACTTCCCGGATTTTTTACCTTTAACCGTACCTGCAGCGCGGATCGCTCCGCCAAATAATAGGAGCTGCTCCGTTAATGTCGTTTTCCCTGCATCAGGGTGAGATATAATAGCAAAGGTTCTTCGTGACTGAACCTCTTCTTTAAAGTCTTTTTTCATTCATAAATTCCTTTCTCGTCATTCTTCCCTTCTCATCATATGCTTTGTAATATGATAAATCAATATTTACATTTCCCTCGTCCACTGCAAGATTCTGCTGCTGATCACTTCCGCGTCGCCTTCAGAAACTCTTCCTTTCAATGAAACAAATAAATTCTTATGAACATTGTCATCCTCATATGTAAATGAATAAGACCATTCGATTTCTGGAATAGCTATTAAAATCAGTTCTTCCTTCTTATTTTCGTGAATATATACTTTTTGTTCCAAGCCTTCCATAAAATTTTTTCTGATTTTCATTTTTGAATCCCCTTTCATGAAAACGCTGTCGTAGTGCATACTAATCAGGAACTTGTCCGTACATCTTTGAAAAAAACGTGTAATTGTAGGTTGTCAGACTTCTGAAAGAATTGTAAAATAAAAAACCGAAAGCATCAAGTTTGTAACATTACTATTATGAGGTGAAAAGAATGCAGTATTTATGGGGTATCTTAGGTATATTGGTTGTTCTCGGAATCGCTTTCCTATTTTCTTCCAATAAAAAGAAAATTAATTTTAGAACGGTCCTAGGGGGACTTGGGATTCAATTGTTATTCGCATTCCTCGTCCTTAAGACATCTTGGGGACAAAACAGTTTAGAATGGCTGACAATGGGAGTCAATCAGATCATTAACTACTCAAATGAAGGAATAGAGTTCCTATTCGGAGGATTATATTCAGAGAAATCGAACATCGCGTTCGTATTTGCGTTTAATGTTCTTCCTGTTGTTATTTTCTTCTCAGCTTTAATATCAGTTCTATATTATTTAAAAATCATGCAGTTCTTCATTAAAATCCTGGGAGGCGGACTTTCAAAGCTTCTCGGCACCCGAAAAGCCGAGTCCATGTCTGCTGCAGCAAACATTTTTGTGGGACAAACTGAAGCACCACTTGTCGTTCGTCCTTATCTTTCCCGAATGACTGAATCAGAATTGTTCGCAGTCATGACAGGAGGACTGGCTTCAGTCGCTGGTTCTGTGTTGATCGGTTATTCATTGCTCGGTGTTCCTCTTGAATTCCTTCTTGCTGCAAGTTTCATGGCGGCTCCTGCCGGCCTGGTGATGGCAAAATTATTTGTTCCTGAAACAGATGATAGGCCAGAACCTGCAGAATTCGATATGGAAGCGGATTCCGAATCCACTAACGTCATTGATGCAGCAGCAAATGGTGCAAGCGTCGGTCTGACATTGGCATTGAACATTGGTGCAATGCTACTTGCATTCATCGCGTTGGTTGCACTGATCAACGGAATTCTGGGCGGTATCGGCGGATTATTCGGTGCTGAAAATTTATCGCTTGAATTAATTCTAGGTTACCTGTTTGCACCACTTGCCTTTGCTATCGGAGTTCCTTGGAGTGAAGCTGTAACGGCTGGTAACTTCATCGGTCAAAAGCTTGTCATCAACGAGTTTGTTGCTTACTCTGCTTTTGCACCTGAAATCGGAAACCTTTCGGATAAGACAGTTGCGATCATCTCATTCGCTCTTTGCGGATTTGCCAATATCTCTTCATTGGGAATCTTACTTGGCGGTCTTGGTAAACTTGCTCCAAACCGCAGAGGGGACATTGCCCGCCTTGGAATCAAAGCAGTCATTGCCGGAGCGCTGGCATCATTACTAAGTGCTGCTATTGCAGGTATGTTCATTTCATAAAAAACTTATTCAGTTAAAAAACGAGAAGGCAGTGCGCCTCTCGTTTTTTATTTAGCCAATTTCATGTCTTGATCAAACTTTCCAATGTATACTTCCCCGCTCTGAAGAAATACTCTATTCTTTCCAGCCTGCTTTGCTTTATAAAGCCTTTGGTCAGCAAACAAAAGCAGTTCTGCAGGATCATTTCCTTCTTTAGAACATGATTGACCGAAACTCATCGAAATGGAAAGAGAGCGTGCATCCCTCATTTGATCATATAAATCATCCAGAAGACTGTTAAGATCTTCTTCGTCAATATCAGGAAGCATCAAGGCAAATTCTTCACCGCCGTAGCGGAATGCCTGCCCTTTATAACGTAACGATACAGCTTGAAAAATCTCACCAACTTCCTTTATCACTTCATCCCCTTTTTGATGACCATACTTGTCATTCACCTTCTTGAAATCATCAATATCTCCAAGAAACAGACTGAAGTAATTGCCTGAAGCTGCATTTTCTTTCAACTTTTCCTGAAAGGAACGGTGATTAGACAGACCCGACAGGTAATCTTGATGTACCAGGTAGTGATAAGCTTCTTTCTGAACATAATGAGACCGTTCCCTCAACATAATCAATGCACCGAACACACCGATGATGCAGAGAAAAAATAAATTCATCAATACTGTGAAATAGTGTTTGAAGAGAAATACATCCACTGAGAGAAGTCCCATTCCGATGTACGCAATATTAAAAGCGAAAAGCGAAATGACAGCCCCTTTCGTCCGCCAATAGATAGTGGCATGCAGGACAAACAAGATTGAAATCGGATATAACGGGCTATGTATACCTCCTGATAATGCCATAAGCCAGATCAGGGCAATGTAATCAAACAGGATACCTGCTTTTAATATATAGTGCAGGTTCTTCTTATTGTCCCTCATTCCATAAAGAGCGACCTGCGTGACGAGCATATAGATAATTCCTGCAGTCAGCAGATAAGGAAACAGTTCTTTTTGAGATGGAAGGTTTATAGAAAATGGCGGGACATAGAAAATCATGACCGAGACAAGCAGGAACAGCCATCTTAAGTAAGAGAATAACTTTTCTGTTTCATAATCATTTAAATACAATGATATTTTCATATTTTCCATTCTTTCTTTTCCATATTTAGTAATAATATAAATGTAGCAAAAACCTGCTGTCCCGTCTAGAAAACTTTATCAGTTGAAAACAGTAAAAGGAACCTAAATCAGGTTCCTTTTAAAAGTCAGCTTACCGTGCAGCTGCGAATTTTATTTTGCTTTGCTCGATTGCAATATTCTTATCACTATGCGGGTATTTAGTGTTCTCAATAATTTGATAATCCTCATGTCCTTTACCTGCGAAGATGATGATATCACCCGGTTCGCTGATTTCTATGGCATGCTTTACTGCTTCCGCACGATCACCGATAAGGGCGTATTGGTCATGCTGCATTCCTTTTTCC